>JADFXI010000149.1:5572-6593 GCA_015233655.1 Nitrospirota bacterium
GGGTCGCCCTCCATCTCCTTATGTTCTTCCCTGACTTCCTGCTTGGTCATTCTCAGGTCACGACCATACTTCCACCTCTGGTATCCATAATCAATAGCCGCAAAAACGGAATAGACCACAACCGACGTCAGCACAAGCTGTTTTACCTGAATAAATGAAAATTGAATTATATCGTGCACACCGGTGTCGGCCATGAGCGGAAGGCCGACTACCTGCTTCTTTAAAAGGTTATACAGGATTATGGCAAGAACAACGATCTTTAACACGCCTTTTAAGCCCTCAAAGATCTTGCTGAGACCGAACAATCTTTTTAGCCCCTTCATGGGGCTGAGTTTCGACAGGTCAAGGCTCAACGGCTTGGATGACAGTGAAAAACCGGTTTGCAAAAAACCCACAGTCAATACGGTAATAAGCAACGACACAAATAAAGGAAGCATCATCAAAAGTGTTTGAATGGAGTCACCTCTTATTATCGAGACAAAAGATGTATCGGTCAAAGAGACCTCAAACCCTCTTTTCAAAGCATGCTGAACATAAAACCGCCGAATGAAAGAAACAAGAACACGACCCATAACGGCATGATGCCGACAAGGTCCTGGCTTCTGGCAATATTGCCTTCTTCGCGGGCCTTTTGTACCCTTCGGCCGGTAGCCTGTTCTGTTCGCTCCTGAAACTCTTCAGCCATACTTATCTCCTACTGAGCAACCTTTTCATCTGGTGATAATCATTATTGTGTCTTTAACATTCAAGAATGCCTTTGAAATGACCGTTATGCTTACAGGCATAGCCAAAACTATAAATAAAAGGCTCAAAGTTATGATCAAGGGGAAACTTACAAAGAAAATATTTGTTTGAGGCATGGCCTTTGAAAGGAACCCCATTGCAATGTACGCCAGCGCCTGCACAAGCATCACAGGGGCCGCAATTTTAAATGCCAGAGGGAAAAACAACGCATTCAGGCTGATAACGGAACTAAACACCGTCTTGTAGTTAATAGCGGCTATATCAAAGCTGCGGACTA
>JADFXI010000014.1 GCA_015233655.1 Nitrospirota bacterium
CACATCTGCAAGATTTATAGAGGCCCTCGCGGACATCGCCCTGAATAAAGCGACGGACGCTGGATGGCTTTGAACTTGCTCGGAGGAGGAACCAATGTCATCACATGAAGTTATAGTACTTGGAGCCGGCATCAGTGGATTGAGTTTTGCGCACTACTGTAGCAAGGCGGGGCTGAAGACACTCGTTATGGAGAAAGATGAGCGTGTCGGCGGGACTTTGCATTCCCATCAGTTTGAATCCGGCGATGGTTTCTGGATAGAAATGGGCGCCCATACGTGCTACAACTCTTACGGCAACCTGATAGGTATTGTCGAGGATTGCGACATGCTTAACCAATTAATTCAACGTCAGAAAGTGCCCTTTAAAATGCTCATTGACAACCATATAAAATCAATTCCGTCCCAACTGAATTATCTCGAACTGCTCCTTTCGGGGCCGCGTATATTCACTCTTAAACAGACAGGGCAAAGCATACAGGCGTTCTATTCCAAAATCGTCGGCAACTCAAACTATAAACGGGTCATAGGTCCTGCAATGTCCGCTGTTTTATCCCAGAAAGCTGATGATTTCCCGGCTGATATGCTGTTCAAGAAGCGTCCCCGCAGAAAGGATGTCATGAAGAGTTTTACCTTTGCCAAAGGAGTCGGAACCATTGCCGAGACCGTGGCCTTACAGAAGAATATCGAAATTGTTGCTGGGAAGAAGGCACAGGAAATTACATTTAAATCAGGGGCTTTCCGGATAGTTGCGGATGGCGCGGTCTTTGAGACGGACAAACTGGTCTTGGCTACGCCCGCGTCTGTTGCAGCAGATCTCTTAAGGACATCATTCCCGGCACTTGCTGAAATACTGTCACGCATAAAGGTAGAAAAAATAGAATCAGTCGGAACTCTGATCAGTAAAGATTTGGTGAAGATCCCTCCTGTTGCAGGACTCATACCATCATCAGACAATTTTTACTCTGTTGTCGCCAGGGATACCGTGGTCCATGATAAATACAGAGGGTTCACATTCCATTTCAAGCCGGATGTGCTAAGCCCTGAGGCCAAACTTAAACATATGGCGGAGGTACTTGGAGTGGAGCAGTCTCAGCTCGGCCCAACTGTGGAGAAGCTGAACTTCATCCCGTCACTTAGAGTCAATCACGGCTCACTCATCAGACAAATCGAGCAAACCATCTCCGGAAGCCGTCTCTTCCTGACAGGCAATTATTTTGACGGAGTCGCAATAGAGGACTGCGTAATGAGATCGTTGAAAGAATTCACACGGCTGAAAGCCGCTCTGCGTTAAGAGCCGTGCTTCAACAATATTGCTTTGGAATAATGTTGCAGGAGCCGCGGTTAAACTGTAAAAAATAGGACTTGACCTATCTGTCAATGTCAGATCAAGTCTCAGTTTACGCTCGTACACCGCATAGTCTTTGCCGGAGAGAATAGTTTCATGTACTTCCTGCTATACGCACTTTTCAAAAGGTTCGAAATAATGTAAGTTATTATCGGTAATCATCCGTGGGGCACGGCGAACGTTGTCTGACTAATATACAAATTTCCGATAGTATCGGGGCGATTTGAAGAGGCCTCGCTAATAACCAAGTATGAGCGATTAGCTACAATACGATATGCTTGGCGCTCTCTGAAATATGAGTGTGTCTGTCTGAATCTTAACGTGTATGAAACGGGCAGCGAGGGAATAAATACTAAATAGGGTGAAAATAGGAGGACGATCGATGCGGAAAATATTAATAACGATCATATGTCTAATTGGATTGTCAGTTTCTTATTCGTATGCAGGAAATATGGAGGACGCTAAAACGGCTTCCGATAAAAAAGATTATAAAACCGCTTACGACTTGTATTTAATAGAGGCGGAAAAGGGAAATGCAGAGGCTCAAAACAATTTAGGGGCTAGGTATGCAAACGGCCTGGGGGTAAAACAGGAGTTTAAAGAGGCTTTAAAATGGTATAAACTTGCAGCGGCTCAGGGATATGCTCAGGCTGAATATAATATAGGCATTGCGTATTTCTCTGGGCAAGGAGTAGCACAGGATTATAGGGAGGCTTTAAAATGGTTTCAGTTCGCAGCGGCGAAGAGAAATGCTTCGGCTGATAACCTTTTAGGTGTTATGTATACCAATGGTTTGGGAGTAATGAGAAATATTAAGGCTGGTTTTGACTCGTTTAAAGCTGCAGTAGAGCTAGGAGATTCAGTTGCCAAATGCAATCTCGCGGAGTTCTATGCAAAAGGAATCGTAATAACGCAAAATTTAGCAATGGCCCATAAACTTACAAAAGAGGGATTTGACAGTGGAGAACCATACTGTAAGGAAGTTTGGGAAAAATATAATTTAGCGAACTACGTCGCTGATCATACCACGATATTCACTTTCAAAGATGGCCTTATTGATGACCCGGAACTCGGTTTCCAATGGATGCCCGCCCCATCTCGGGGGTTGGATCAATATCAGGCAGAGGAGTATGCCCGGAATTTAAGCATTGCCGGAGGCGGATGGCGTCTGCCGACAATGTGGGAACTGAAGAGCTTATATGATCAATTCCAGATAGATATTACTGATCCTATTAGACAAAAGTTTAATGTTAGTTCCTGCCCTGCTGGCTGTTGGGTATGGACATCAGAGTTTGAACATACGACGAACGAGAAGGTCCCGATCCAGAGAGCGCGGTATATCAATTTCGCCGATGGCTATGATGGCATGGCATGGCGCGAAGGCTCCCGTGACTACTATCGCGTGCTCGCGGTACGCTCCAAACGGTAATCTGGTATAGTCAGCGTCCGCCAGCGTAGTCGGTGGCATGCTTGAGCCCTAAAAGGTCATGTTATGAGCATCCCTTAAGGGATTTACCCTAGACGATATCCTGTTGCCTGTTAATCGGCGTGCAGTGTTCTATCACTAGTTTCTGGAGGAGGGTAAGGTTATCTGTGCGCCATGCAACCTAATAGGCTGTTGCGGGCGTTAACCATTTCTTTTGGCATTCCTCATATTTCCACTTTTTTTGCAAAACGTTTGTGTGTCAGGGTGAATCAAACTCAAGTCGAATCCATGCCATTATGAGTATTCCCGGAAAAAACTCGCACGAACGAGAATAGCACTTTATCCTACATTGTCCGTAAGGTCAAGTAGCGGCAACTATAGTAAGGACAAATTAAGTATGGTGTCCCCAGAATAATGGCAGAATGAATAAATCAAGCGGACAGGCAGTTTGATTTATCGTATCCTTTAAGATACAATATAATTATGCTTGAGGTGCGTAAGACAGAGATATTCTCTGACTGGTTTGAGGCCCTGCGCGATAAGGAGGCCAAAGCGCGCATTCAGGTAAGGGTGGACCGTGCTTCTATGGGAAACTTCGGCGACTGTGATGCAGTCGGCGAGGGCGTATCGGAAATGAAAATTCATTACGGTCCAGGTTACAGAGTATATTTTACTCGACGCGGACGCGATATCGTGATTTTGCTGGCTGGGGGAGACAAAAGCACTCAAAGCAAAGACATTAAAACAGCGCTGCAGATAGCGCGTGACCTTTAGGAGGCTGCTATGAAACGTAATAAAATTAAAACTACACGCTGGGATTCCGCTGAATATTTAAATACAGAAGAGGACATGGCATTATATCTGGATGCCATGATTGAAGAATCGGATGGTGATCCTGCGTCGATTGCTGTGGCTCTAGGCAATATCGCGCGTGCCAAAGGCATGACCCAGATCGCACACGATACGGGCTTGGGGCGCGAGAGCCTGTACAAAGCGCTTTCTCCGGAAGGCAACCCGGAATTTGCTACCATATTAAAAGTTGTACGCGCACTCGGTCTTAAGTTCCACATAGAGGCCGACCATTGCAAATCACCTGTGTAAAATCCTATTCCGGAAACTCCTCCTTCTTGTTCAGTATATGGTCCGCTGCCGTTCCCTGCTGCTCCTGGGCTGCTGTCGTGATAACCATTTTTTGTTCTTAGAGAAACAAATGCACATGGGCAGCTTGAACAATGTTCGACTGCCGGCGGTCTTTGCGCCTCGCACGGAGGCTAACAGGTCCTTCAGAGGCTGCTGGCAACAATCCTCTTGCCGCCGTCTTCAATAAGGTGGCAATCGACCCTGACGGCGTGATCTTTTAGGTGGCTCTCCAGCTGCTTCTTGGATGCATGGCAGACTTTCCTCAACACATTAAACCGCTTGCCGTAATACAACCACGGGAAAAGGTCGTTGATATCGGCATTTTTAAATGGCTGCAGGTCCTGCTGGCTGACCCCTGCATTCTTGAGGACAATAAACGCATCTCCTGGAGCAGGACGCGCCGACTTCCATGAAGAGACTCTTAAGATATTCTCCCACCCTAGGACTAAGTGGATTCTCGACAGGCCTGCTGCAGCAGATGTATTGAAAGTATCCACGGCACCGGCGATCATGTCAAATACGTTTTCACGCTCTCCGGCAACGAAATAAGCGTCATCTGTAAAATTGTAGAGTTCTTTGTGCGCTGCTCGCGAGCCTTCACCGTCGCATATGACCAACTCGCGGTTGCCTTTTAGACTTTCTATGGGGCATAAGAGCGGCATAATAATGTAACCTAATTGTAACATTCCCTAAAAAACATTTCTATATCAATAAAGGGTAGTGGGCTACTTTGTTTTTGCTCCGGATCACCTGAGTTCTCAACAGTGGGTAGGTATCGCCCTGCCCACAAATCGAGAAATGGCAGAAATAGACTCTCTTCAAGACTTGTCAGAAAAAAACTAGAAGACTAATTGCTCCGGAGCAAAAACAAAGTAGCCCACTACCCAACCTGAACACTAATCAGTGATTGTGTTAAAATTCATGAACAAGTCTGCATTAACCGTCGAGGCTGATAATGAATAGGTTGCTGCGTTTAATTTCGATATTTTTCATATTAATCTGCTGCTCGTTTATAGGCTGCTCAGCTGGGGAGCCGATTAGACAGTCTCCTGCCATGACCATGGGAGAATACAGTTCCATAGCAGTAGCAAAGTTTGTCTCACCAGAGCCTGCCATAGGACAACGGGTGGCTGAACGGCTCGCTGTCAAGTTCGCCGCTGCAGGATACTCTGTGACTCGCTTCGAGAAGCTGGCAAAGATCTCAGGCAAAGATGTATTGACCTCCACTGCGCTGACACCGACTGATAAAGCGGCTCTGCAGGCAAACGGCATCAAAGCAGTTTTGTATGGGGCAATTGAGCGTTATGAGTGCCAGAGCGAGCAAAAATGGTCATGGACCGGATATGCGCCTGAGAAAGTAAGTCTTCAATCCTGCAGCGCCTCTCTTTCAATAAGAATTGTCGATAGCTCTACGGGCCTGACAGTCTGGCAAACCAATGGGGCTCATTCAGAAAAAGCCCCTGACGTGACTGCGAGAATGGTTATGGAAAGAGTTCTGACAAAGATAGAGGATGAAATCCCGCAGATCCGTCAATGATAATCTATCCTGCCGCCGTAGCAGCAGCGACAGTTGTTTCGAGAAACGCTTGTGTCATGAGGTTCTCCTAAGCAAAGCAAGGGATTCTATATGATAGGTCTGGGGAAAAAAATCTATAAGGCGTACGGACTCTATTTCGTATCGCACCAGCATTTTTTTCAGGTCCCTGGCAAGAGTGGACGGATTGCACGATACATACGCGATCCTAAGGGGCAATGCCCCCAAGATTTTTTGTATGACTTTATCAGTCAGGCCCGGCCTCGGCGGATCCATAGCAAGAATATCAATGTCTTCAGTTATTGCGGCTGAATCCACAGCGGAATTGATAAACACGCAATTGCTGATGCCGTTGATTTCAGCGTTTCTCCTGCCGTCTCTGACTGCATCGGCGTTCTCCTCGATAGCGACTACTTCACAGGCATCCAGGGCCAGCGGGATAGAAAAGTTTCCTGCGCCTGAGAACAGGTCCATAATCTTCTGTCCCTGAAGCGGCTGAAGCGCCTTTTTCAGCAAGCTGACAACAGCAAGGTTCATCTGCCAGTTGCTCTGAAAGAAGCTGGACTGGGATATTGTGTATTTCAGGGTGTCGAGATCGAGCGTCATAAATTGTTTCCCGAGCCTAATCGCTTTTCTACCCGCCATTTCAATAATGGTTCCTGAAAAACCGCTATCCAGAAAAGTGCGGGCCAGCTTGTTCATATCAATGCCCTCGACAGCTGCCTGAGATGTCTTCAGTAACGCAAAGGCACCGCTTCCGAACGAAATATGTATTTCGCCTGTCGATACCTTCCCCAATAGCGCCCTCGCCTTTGCAAATGCCACGTTAATCTCCTGCGTCATTAACGGACAAGCGTTGATATCAACAACATCGCGGGATTTTTCCCTGTAAAAGCCGATTTTGCCGTGAGAAATCTTGAATTGGCCTCTGAGGCGGTAGTTCCAGGGGCTGGAACTTACCACCGATGGGGAAAGCTCCGTGTCGATCTTGGTTATCCGTTTTATACAGTCAGTCAGAATTTTCTCTTTAATACTGACCTGAAGCTCATGAGTCATGAACTGAAGCTGACACCCTCCGCATGCGCCGAAATAAATGCACTCAGGTACGCACCTTTGCGGAGAAACAACATCTAATGATACAGCTGTGCCGAGACTGTAGTCTTTCTTATCCTCTTCGATCCGAACTTTCACCACTTCACCGGGGATAGCGCCCTTTATCATCACAATCTTGCCGTTTAACTTGCCGATTGAGCGGCCTCCGTAGGCAGGCGATTCTGCTTTGATAGTCACCACAGACATCTTTCAATTGTAACATAGAAGCCATTCACTGCCGGGTCGAGGGGCCTTTTACATTAAACACTCTTATTCTCTTGCTGTGCGATGTATTGACATTAACCGACTAAAGTCTTATTATATGAAATAGGAGAGGTAAGTAATGACGACATCTGTTAAAGATTACTATAAAACACTCGGCATAGCCAAAGACGCTTCGCAGGATGACATCAAAAAGGCGTTCCGGAAGCTCGCCAGAAAATATCATCCTGACCTGAATCCCGGCGATAAGGCCGGCGAGGAAAAATTCAAGGAACTCAATGAAGCCTATGCCGTACTCAGCGACCCTGAGAAACGCGCGCAGTATGACAACGCCGGGACCACGTTTGATCAATTCGGCGGATTCAGAGGGGCCCCGGGTGCCGAATCTTTTGATTTCAGTGATATCTTTGGTGACATCTTCGGGACCCGAACAGAAAGCGTGCAGAGCCATGCGCGGGGGCAGGACATAATTATGGGCATGGAACTTACACTTGAAGAGGCCTTTAGAGGAATATCAAAATCCTTGTCGATTAATCATACTGCGCGATGCGGTAAATGCGGGGGGAGCGGGGCCGAGTCCTCAGAAACTTGTGCCGGCTGCAAAGGCACCGGGCAGGTGCAAACCTCCTCCAGGGGCTTCTTCAGAATGGCGCAGCCCTGCCCTGAATGCAGGGGATCAGGAAGAAAGATAACCGCTGTATGCAAGAATTGCCGTGGACAGGGAGAAGTCGTCGATACCGATAACCTGACCGTAAAAATACCTTCGGGCGTTGATAATGGCTCCATTGTTAAATTAAAGGGCAAGGGCAATGCCGGAACAGGCAGAGGGCCGGCCGGCGACCTTCTTCTCGAAATATCCATAAGGCATCATCCGGTGTTCACGCGGAAGGGTGACGATATTTATGTTCAGCTTCCGGTCACTTTTGGTGAGGCTGCGCTTGGCGCCAAAGTTGAAGTCCCGACCATTGACGGGGTTTCTATCATGAAGTTGCCTGCCGGAACTCAGGGAAACCAGAAGTTCAAACTTTCGGGAAAGGGTTTCATAAATCCCAAGTCCAAAGAAAGAGGCGACAACTATGTCGAGATAAAAATCGCGGTCCCCAAAGAAATACCGGAAAAAGCCAAAGAGGCGATTCATATTATAGAATCCTTATACAAAAAACCCCCGCGGAAGGGAATGGTGCACCATGAGGATTAAGAGCAGGCAGGAAAGAAGCAGTCCTTTATACATGATAAGCGTCGTGTCGAGAATACTCGAAGTCCATCCGCAGACGCTGCGCATGTATGAGCGTGAGGGATTCGTCAGCCCCCACAGGATAAACCGCCAGCGGTTCTATTCGGATGACGATATAGAACAGCTCGATCTGATCATCAAGCTAATCAAAGAGCTTGGGGTCAATAAGGCCGGGGTGGACATCATCCTACGCATGCGAAAACGACTTAAGTCGCTTCAGGGTGAAGTGCTCGAAATGATGCAGTATCTTGATGCCGGTTCGAGGCGGGAGTTTGAAAAACGTATTCACGATATATTCAGTGAAGAATAAAACCACGTTATGGCGTTGAGCGCTGCTGCTCAATAACCAGCAATTCGGGTCAGTCGGCTCCTTCAGAAATACGCTATAACGTTCAGCAGGAGGTAATTATGAGATTGGACAAATTAACGGTCAAAAGCCAGGAAGCTATACAGGAAGCCCAGGGCATCGCTGAAAAGAACGGCAATCAGCAGCTTGATGTGGAGCATGTTCTTCTAGCGCTCATAAGCGATGAAGAAGGCATTGTGCTTCAAATACTCAAAAGGCTCGGGGCCGATGTTGCCGGGATAAAAAGAGAGACGGAAAAAGAGATAGAGCGTTTCCCAAAGGTCTCCGGAGCTGCGCCTATGGGCCAGATTTACATTGCTCCACGTATGAAGACAGTACTCGAAAAGGCCTTTGAAGAGGCAACTCACCTGACTGACGAGTTCATCAGCGTGGAGCACCTCCTGCTCGCCATCGCCAACACATACGGCCCTGCATCCGAGATACTCAAGCGAAACGGCGCAGCCCCGGATGCGATACTTGCCGCCATGCGAGAAATCCGCGGCGTCCACCGTGTAACAGACCCTAATCCTGAAGAAAAATACCAGGCCCTAGCCCGGTACGGCAAAGACCTTACCGATCTGGCGAAGAAAGGAAAACTTGATCCGGTAATTGGCCGCGACGAGGAAATCAGGAGGATCATCCAGGTGCTCTCCAGAAGGACCAAGAACAATCCCGTGCTCATCGGCGATCCCGGCGTAGGAAAGACAGCAATTGCCGAAGGGCTGGCCCAGAGAATAGTTGCCGGAGACGTGCCCGAAACCCTTAAACACAAGCGGCTGATAACCCTCGACATATCGAGCCTCGTTGCAGGCTCAAAATTCAGAGGTGAGTTTGAGGAGCGACTGAAGGCTGTTCTCAAGGAAATAGAACAGTCCGAAGGCAAGATCATAACCTTTATAGACGAACTTCATACTCTCGTCGGGGCCGGAGCCGCCGAGGGATCGGTTGATGCATCCAACATGCTCAAACCTGCGCTCGCAAGAGGTGAGCTTAGATGCGTCGGCGCAACGACAATTAATGAATACAGGAAGTATATAGAAAAGGACCCTGCCCTCGAAAGAAGGTTCCAGCCTGTGCTGGTTAAAGAGCCGTCTGTCGAAGATACAATTTCGATCCTGCGGGGGCTGAAAGATAAATATGAAGTCCACCATGGCGTAAAGATAAAAGATTCTGCTCTCATAGCGGCGGCGATCCTCTCTCACAGATACATAACCGACAGATTTCTTCCTGACAAGGCGATTGACCTGATTGATGAATCGGCGGCCAAGCTGAGAATGGAGATCGACAGCATGCCGACCGAACTCGACGAGATGGAGCGAAAGCTGAGGCAGTTCGAGATCGAGAAACAGGCCGTAATGCGCGACGACGGCTCTCAGGACGTACAGGAGAAGCTCGGGAAACTGGCCAGGGAAATGGCGGAACTTCAATCAAAACGAGATGTGCTCAGGGCCCAGTGGTTGAGTGAGAAGGAAGTGATCCAGAAGATCCGCGACCTGAAGGAACAACTCGAAACGACAAAGACCGAATCCGAGAGGGCCGAGCGGGAAGGAGACCTGGGAAAGGCCGCAGAGCTAAGGTACGGCAAACTCCTTCAAGTGCAAAAACTCCTTGATGAGGAAAACTTGAAGCTCGGGCAGACCCAGTCAAAGAGAAAGATGCTCAAAGAAGAAGTCGATGAGGAAGACATCGCAGGCGTCGTTTCTAAATGGACAGGGATACCTGTATCGAGGATGCTCGAAAGCGAAGTCCAGAAATTGCTGAAGATGGAGGATAACCTGAGGAAACGGGTAGTAGGCCAGGATGAGGCGATCATCGCTGTCTCAAATGCCATTAGAAGGGCGCGTGCCGGCATCCAGGACCCTAACAGGCCCATCGGTTCCTTCATGTTCCTCGGCCCCACCGGAGTCGGGAAGACAGAACTGGCAAAGGCGCTTGCTGAATTTCTCTTCGATGATGAAGCGGCGGTAATAAGGATTGATATGTCCGAATACCAGGAACGCCATACCACCTCGCGTCTTATCGGCGCACCACCCGGCTACGTCGGATACGAAGAAGGGGGCCAATTGACAGAGGCCGTGCGGAGGAGGCCCTATTCGGTCGTGCTGTTCGACGAAGTCGAAAAGGCGCATCCCGAGGTATTCAATGTCCTGCTCCAACTCCTCGATGACGGCAGGCTGACGGACGGTCACGGCAGGACCGTTGACTTCAGAAACTCGGTCGTCATCATGACATCGAACATCGGCAGTACGCACATACAGGAGATACTTGAGGACAGGGCCCAGAGGCCTGCGGCATACTGGTGCGAGGAAGACGGGAAGGACTTGAGGGAGAAGATAATGATTGACCTGAAGGCCTTCTTCAGGCCAGAGTTCCTAAACAGGATAGATGATATTGTTGTGTTCTGCCCGCTGGATGAACAATTGCTCAAGAGCATTGTCGAAATTCAGGTCAACCGTATGAA
Organism: Nitrospirota bacterium; assembly: GCA_015233655.1. Taxonomy (GTDB): domain Bacteria; phylum Nitrospirota; class Thermodesulfovibrionia; order Thermodesulfovibrionales; family Dissulfurispiraceae; genus JADFXI01. Next base: position 10,801 of record JADFXI010000014.1, read on the forward strand.
GAAATATCTGCAGGACAAGAAAATCGATATCGTGCTCACAGACGCGGCGAAGAAGCATATCGCCCAAATGGGATACGATCCTGTTTTCGGCGCCCGTCCGCTCAAGCGGGCCATTCAAAATGAGATCCTTAACCCGCTCGCGCTCAAGATCCTCGACAAGACCTTCGAGGGAGGCGATGTCATCGAAGCCGATTACGCAGACGGTCGCCTGGAATTCAGGCGGTCAGCGGAACATGCGGCAGTGTCTTAAGATAAATTTTTTGCAGAGGAGGTTGTTATGTCACTCGTTAAATGGGGGCCTTTAAAAGAGCTTGAAGAAATGAGACGGGATATGGACCGGCTTTTCGATGAATTCTTTTCTCCGGGCCCGAGAAGGAGAAGGACCTGGGGAGAAAAGCCCGAAGAAGGAACTATTGTTCCAAATGTCGAGATTTATGACAGGACAAACGAGATCGTATTGAGGGCGGAACTCCCTGGAGTGAAAAAGGAGGACATAGACCTTTCGATCTCTAAAGACTCCGTAACTCTCAAAGGACAACTGAAAAAAGACGAAGATGTAAAACCCGAAGCATACTATTTAAGCGAAATAGGTTACGGAAGCTTTGCCAGGAGCGTGGGCCTGCCTGTCGAGGTCGACAGCGAAAAAGCGAAAGCTTCGTTAAAGAACGGCTTCCTTGAACTGGTGCTCCCTAAGCGTGAGGAGTCCAAACCCAAAGAAATAAGAATTGAGGTGTCTTAAGACAATCGTTGTTTGACAACGGAACAATTCTTTTGTTATAAAAGATGTTCGACAGTGTTCTATCCCGGGTAGCTCAGCTGGCAGAGCAGGTGGCTGTTAACCACCCTGTCGGGGGTTCGAATCCCTCCTCGGGAGCCATTTTTTAGCTTTTTAATTTACTAGCTTTATTGTGTCGCAAAATCGTGTTTTTTAAAATATGCCTACCTTCGCTGTGAAAGCGGTGCGACCGGCATTCTTTTCTTCTGCCAGACCGAAAAACCTTCCGAATAGATAGCTATGTTCGTATATCCTTCAAGCGCTGCCCTGTGCGCCCATTGCCTGCCCGTCTCGCCTTTCGCATTCGAGTAAACGACCAGGAGCAGATCCTTTTTACCTGGAAGGCGGTGCTTAAATATGTCGAAATCCTTCTCAGGTATGCTGATAGCGCTGAAAATATGAGCGTTGTCGTATGCCTCTTTCTCCCGTGCATCAATAACGGTAAATTGTTTTTCTCGCCCGCCTTCAAGCCTGTAGGCATTGTCCACTATCATCGAATGGAGCTGTGCGGTATCAATCTCCTTAAAATCTGACCCTGCCAAAGAACTTGAGACATAGACTAAAGTAAAAATAAGAAGCCCGGCCACTATTTTTTTAAAGTCCATCCGTTTATTTTACAGGATTCATTCGCGCATAATCACTAACACTCCTGATTCGGTTTGATCCGGAGCAAAAACAAAGTAGCCCACTACCCATGATTCCCCGTATTTACGTTTTCCTAGAAAGCTTGACAAATATATTCAGAAATTGATATATATCAATAGTTGAATGTATTAACGGAGATTGCCCATGCTTTCATCAGGTCAGAAAATTGAGCTTTTAAAGGTCATCGCCCATCCGGTAAGAATTAAAATTCTAGAGGAACTCGCAAAAGGCGTGAAGTGTGTGAGCGATTTCGAGGAATTCCTGGAATTGCGTCAGCCTAATATCTCACAGCATCTCGCCCTCCTCAGAGATCACGGCATCGTCGATTACTACATTGACGGAAGACTCAGATGCTATTTCCTTGTGGACCCTTTTGTGCCGGACCTTCTGGATTTGCTTAAAAAGGACTACCACCAGCTGCTTCCGAGGCCGGCTTGTTGTCCAGTAACAAAAAAAGGGGTGTACCCAGGTGACAGAAAAAAATAGACGAGTATTGTCGGGCACATGGATCCTTTTACACGAAACCACGAATGGATATTTAAGTCTGCCATGAATCCAAAAAAGATATTGCTTATCGCAGTTCTTATGCTCGCGGGGGTGCTATTCTTCTATTTTGATCTGGGCAGATACCTGGCCCTGACCTCGCTCAAGAATAATCGCGTCATGTTGATGGATTTCTATGAGCAACATAGATTGTTGATGGTTGTTATTTTTATTTCTGTCTATATTGCGCAGACAGCTTTTTCTCTCCCCGGTGCCGCAATCCTATCTTTGGGTGCGGGTGCCGTGTTTGGGACTTTAATGGGCGCTATATATGCCAATATCGGCGCAACCATCGGAGCGTCAATTGCTTTTCTGGTCACGCGTTATCTGTTTCATGATTTAATCGCGAGCAGATTTGGGTCGCGCCTGCAGAAGTTAAACCAAGAACTCGAGACCCGGGGACTCAACTACCTTTTATTCCTGCGGCTTGTCCCGCTCTTTCCTTTTTTTCTTATAAATTTTGGCGCTGGTCTGACAAGAATGCCCTTACGGACCTTCTTTTTCGGCACGATGATAGGTATTATCCCCGGCAGTATCGTTTTCTGTAATGCAGGCTCAAGTCTTGCGACTATTACGGATGTAAGCCAGATTGCCTCACCACATGTGCTTGGCGCATTTACACTGCTAGGAATTTTTGCCCTTGTGCCGGTAATCTATCAAAAGATCAAGGGGACAAAACGCTGACAGTCCGGAGGTATGCCAATGTTAAAAGTGCATTTTTTCCTTAACGAACCGCAGGGCAAGACTTGAATGCATTTTGAAGAAATAATGCCCGGTCTGGGCAAAAAGTATGACCTAGAAATAGAGGTCACATCAAAACCAAGGCAGCATTACGGCACTGCCGAGTATCTGGCGACGAACCTTCCAGCTGCACCGGCTATTGTGATAGGTGATGAGATTATCGTCAGCGGAAAAGACATCTCAAAAGAAAATCTTGAAGCCGCAATTTGCAGGCATATGGGAATAGGCGCCGGAGAGCACAAGCCGGAGCCGGAGGCAATGCATCTGCATGATGCAAATCACCAAAATCAAATAAGGTATAGGACTACGGCATTGTTCTACGATATTCTCGACTTCCCCTGGGAATTGCAGTACAAAAAATGGCGGCCTGCCTTGGTTGGCGATATGAAGGGGAAAGTGATTGAGGCAGGAATCGGTACCGGGCGCAACCTTAAATACTACTCCCCCGATGTCGATCTCACCGCTATAGATTTTAGTCCCTCAATGCTGCAACGTGCGAAGAGGCGGGCCGGCTATGCCAGATGCTCAGTCAACCTGATTTGTGAAGACGCCTGCCAGATGAAATCAATACCTTCCAGTCATTACGATTGGGTGCTGTCAACTTTCTTGTGCTGTGTCATACCGGCTGAACTTCAACATTTGGCAGTAGAACAATTTGTGAGGATACTGAAGCCGGGAGGCCGTTTCCGACTCCTTGAAATGGTCTATTCAAAGGACAGTGCCCTAAGAAAGAGACAGAACTTTTTCTCACGCTTTGTCGAAAAAGTATACGGGGCCCGGTTCGATCGGAATACCTTGAAACATGTTGAGAAGGCCAAGGAACTTGAAATAACCAGGACCGAGTTCCTGAAGCATGATGTCTACCTTATAATTGAGGGGATTAAGAAAGGATAGCGCTTTCGTTTATAACGAGTGGTGGGCGGGAGACTATCTTGGCGGAATGACCGAACAATTCCTGGCGATCATCGAGGAATTGCAGGTAACTGTCCACATCCCCAATGGTGGCAGGCCGCTGCAACCGATTCCGCCTCATCGCTTCGGTAGCGATGTTCAACTCCTCTATTTCATCCTGTGTAAGATTACCTAAAACCAAGGATTCTCTCATATGCATCCTCCCTGCCGGTAATCTTACAATAATCCTTTATCTTTTCCCAGTCAAGATCATCAGCAAGAACTTCAACAATAGACTGAATATCCGCCCAGTCCTTCATTTCCCTTTTTGGGTTGTTACGAATGCTTTCTAGCTTCATTCCTATTATGTCCTCTGGAAGAGCTACATGGATAGCTTTGCCATCCAAGCCCATCAATATCCGGCTCGACTCGATAATCCCTTTTTCCTTTTTAGTATAAAGAAAATCCACCGACCCCATGTCCCGTATTAAATGAACGAACTGGTCAGCAAAGGTTGAACTGACAGTATGATCATAGCCTAATCCCTTCATGACAGCGGTGATTTTTTCTCTATCAATAGACCTTGCCAGAAAGTCGATATCCATGGTGTCTCTTCGCACTCCCCAGAATCCCATGGCGACCGCCCCTACTATTGCGTAGGGAACGTTAAGCCTATCCATTTCGAGAAGGAGCGCGGTCAGTATTTTTTTAAATTCCATATGCTTATTATTTTACAGGATTCATTCGCGCATAATCACTAAACTTTATGATTATTAGTATTTGCGTTTTCTCCTGAACTTGAAGAATTAACCAGGCTATGAATGAATATTCCCTTATGTGTGAGATTATAAAAGGGGGGATTTGGTTCCCCCCTTTATTGTGTGCTATTGCGTTTAAGAGTGAATTGTATTGTCTACTTCGCCTTTGCTGCTTCTCCCGCAAACTCTTTTGCCTCTACAGGAGAAGTAAGGGCCTCAACTGCGTAACCCATCGCCGTGCCCAGAATAGACCCGATAACTATGCTTACAGATGCAATACAGACTATGCCGAGCATAATGCCGACAGCTATTATCATCCGCACCAGCACCGTAGGCTCTACAGGCCCTCCCATTAGATGTTTTAAAACTACCAATGCTCCATAGCTGCCGAAGTAAAAGCCCGGTAAAAGTCCGAGTGCCAGAAACACTACTCCTCCGAGTGCCGCGCCGATCTTTGTCCCCATCCTTACCATCTCTTGTCTCGCTTTCATTGTCCTGTCCTCCTTAATTTATTTATGTTCAGTTATTTAATTCTTCCAGCATGTGCATGAGTCATGTCCGCTGTACCGGTTTCCTTAAGCGCATCAAAAATGTGCCCGCTAAGCCATCCGGCAATTGCGCCTCCGGTGACAAAAACAACCCCGGACATCATTACTCCCATAACCATACAGGCCCCGACGATAATCCTCGGCAAAATGGAAGCGGTCAGCGGCAATCCGAAAATGCCGCCGCATATATTAATTCCGATTACGCCGCCGATAAAGGACCCTGGCAGCAAACCTATAAGTGCAAACAAGACCAGACCCGCGCCTACTCCGGCGTACAAACCCTTTTTTGCCATTTCTTCTGTTTTGGCTTCCAAGCCTCTACCTGTTTTCATCGCCTTGTACCTCCTTAGTGAAACTCTTAGCTGCATCTGCCTTTAATAAAGCATTTGCCATGCCAACAATTAATACATTGATTTTAAAGGGATGTTGTTCTAACAGTTTTTGCAAAATTGCAAACCAGGAGGTCTGCTTTTGCAGGAATGCGAAGAATACCGGCTTAAAGTCCGCGGATACAGGCAGCTCTTATTATTGTGCCTCTTTCACCTTTTGCCATGTTGTGTCAGGGTCAAACTTTGTCACGGCGGCTGCAATCTCCTCTGTCTTTGGCCCCAAATCTTTTTCGTAAACAATGCCCTGCTGGTTTACTATAAATGTCATGATGCCGGACACCCCATACTCCGCGGGGTATGCCAGCAGTCCGAAGCCACCTGTCATCGCGTCCTTAATCATATAATCAAGTTCGCCGCCCGGAGCGTTTCTGCCCTGACTCTTAAGTATTCTGTAAAAATATCCATGGTATGGCTTATGTTTTTCGCCCGGTTTTCTTGCAGTGTATCCCTCTTCCGTGGCCCGTGCGAATAGCGGGCCCAAAGGACTGCTTTCCTCTCCGGCAGCAGCCTTCCAGTAAAGACCGTCCTTCTTGCCTTCATGGCTCATAAATCTCTGCGCATACTTTAAAACCCCGCTGCCATCACGGTCTTTGCTCGCATATTCACGCTGCGCCTCAATATACCCCAGAGAAACCCTGATGGTGTCTAATTCATTCCTGCCTATCCTCCGGTTAATTATCTCCTGCTTTCCTTCTTCCGTCGAAAAAACCCAGTGACGTCCGGCTTTAACAATAGGGATAGGAAAAGAACACGCATCCTTTCCAGTAACAGCTAATATCGTCTTCTTGTCCAGCTTCTTAAAATTCAGAGACTCATCAGCGGACCTTACAAATCTAGCGCGGGCATTGCTGTCGGCAACGGCATCACCCGAAGAAATGATGGCTTTGCCTCCAGGTCCGAAGATGGCCAGTAATTCATGCGTGTCGTTGGTCCTTGAAGCCTCTACCAATACCCTGAATGCCTCTTCAGGAGAACTGAACTGCTTCTGCTTTATATCTTCGGCAGCTGCAGGCAGTAAGCAAGCAGTCATTGAAATTGTGGCGGCTGCAATAAACGCTATTGCAAATCGGTAAAGATTATGCCGAACTGCAGTATTTCTATATATCATGCTTCCCCCCATTCATCTATAAACTAACGTAACGGCCGCCCGCCGCCATGGAATCCGCCACCCGAAACGCCGCCTCGTGGAGTCGCGGGGCCTCCGCCACGCGGAATCTCTCTGCCGACATGCGCTGGTGGAGCAGGGAGTTGCCCGGCCCTGGAGCGGCTTTCGAAACCGCGGTCGCTTGCGGGATGCGCATCATTTCTGTTGACTGCGTGATCAAAGGCACTGGAGTGACCTCCTTCAGGTCGAGGGGTAAGTCCATAGCCCCGGAATTCCTTGCCTGGCGCAGGCCCTTCCGGCTTCGGGCCGCGGCTTCTGTCGAAAACCGCCTGTGCCCCGCCCTGGGCCGCAGGACTGCTCCATCCTCTCTGCCCCCTTGCCGGTAAAGTACCGCCGTGGATCCTGTTTGCGGGATCGATGCGGGATATGCCGCCCGTCTTCGGATCATGGAAATGATTTGTTACAAAACCATCATGATCATGCCCATGATGGTGCCAATGTGTCCTGACATTAAAGTCTGCCAACACAAAGAAGCCGGGGAACCAGAAATCCGTCCACCAGAATGGATAAGCGACCCATGTATACATATAAGCATAGTCCGGAGGCGGAGCATAATAAGTAACCGGCGGCGGGCCCTCATCGGCATAATAACTCTCCTCTGCTGTTGCGTTAGGATAACTTGGCGCAGACACAACGCCCGCATAACCGCCAGTTGTATCGGGTTTCACAGGCAGGTTATAACCGCTTACATCCGCCTGAAATGCCTGGAGAGCTTCATTCTTTCCTACGCTTAACTTGCCCGAGTCTGCGGCTTGGCTTATAGCTGCCTGCAGTTCTCCAAGAATATCAGGCGTAACAGGATAATCGGCGATCCAGCCATTACGCGGCACTATACCTGAAGCGCTTAATAAGTCTTCGGCTTCGGCCTCGTTTTCCGTTGCACTCAGCTTAAGGTCGGCAACAAGTTTGACTGCCAGGGTCCCTTCGCGGATCAAAGGCTGTGACAGCGGAGAATTTGCATCAGGCGGCACGTCTGACTCTGCATTCATTAATATAGGCATCATGGCAAATGCCATCAGCATGATGGTTAAGATTAATAGACTCTTCATCTCTGCACCTCCATGATCCGTCCATCAAACGAACCAACCATCTAATAACATTATGATACAAAGATGCTGGATTCGCAAGTATTCGGCAGACAAGTGAGATCAAAAAAAATTGTGATACTTTCTGCGGGGGGGGGGGCGCTGGATCGGCAAAGTCGAAAATGGCCTCGGGCTTGGGTAAGCCAAAGGCCATTTTCTGTAATTAAACCGGCAGTTGCGTCAGGAAACGACCTTAATCTAACTGCTCTACCAGGTAGTTCTGCACTCCCATTTGCTTGATCTGGTCCAACTGGGCCTCGATCTGGTCAATATGCTCTTCTTCATCTTTAAGGATAGACTCCAGCAGTTCGCGAGTTCCGTTGTCTCCGACCTCTACTGCTACGCGTATGCTATCGTTGTATCCCTTGATGGCACCCTCTTCGGCAGTGTGGTCATTCTCATGCATGTTAGGTACTTCTGCGCCTATGTGCATCTTGTTAAGATTACTGACAATGGGCCGCCCTTCGAGGAAGAGGATCCGGGCAATGAGTTTCTCGGCGTGCTTCATTTCGTCTATGGCCCTCTTCTGGATCATACTGTCCAGTTTCTTGTACCGCCAGTTGTCACACATCTCGGCGTGGACCATATATTGATTGACGGCTGTCAGTTCCTCGGCCAGGCGCGCATTAAGATGCTCGATGATCTTATCATTCCCTTTCATCCAAAACCTCCCGTCACATGATTTTAAAAGGGATTAATCTTAGGCCATCCCCTCGTCGTCCGCACTGTCATTTTCCTGTTCTTCAATAAACCTGAACAGTTTTTCCATAGCATCTATCTGCTGAAGCTTCTTATTCCTGCCCGAAAACCTTATTATATCTTCGATAAAGTCCGGCGATTCAGGCATCTCGGCATTATAGACACCCCTCTTCGTTACCTTATATCCTTCAATTTCGGTCTTCAGCGCATCTCTGGAAGCGATAATCTTCCTGACAGCAACATACCCGTTCTTTACATTAAGCAGCGCAATTGATGAACGCAGAAAGTCTATCGCATCGTTCCAGTTCTCGAGAGAAAAATCTATCTCGGCATGTATCAGCACCTCGTTCCCTTTGCTGATATCTATAGTACTTACCGAATTGTTATTTGATAGGTTCCATAACCTGTCGGTAATATCCTGGCAGATATTTTCGCACTCGTAAGGTAGTTTGATATAGAAGGCCCTGATTTCCCGGAACAGCTCCATAGGTCATTTTATCTTACCGGCACGGTTATAAGTCAAGATACCTTCTAAAATAATATCTGCATGCAAAGTCACGTCTTGAGTTCCAAAGTCTTTCCTAGAAAAAGGGGATACAATAAATTCTTTTTTTCTAATGCCTTATGTTGTAACCTTTTCATATTTCCTTACGACTTAACTAGTAGTGTGAAAAAATATTTCGGCTTTACTCTCTGTTTTTTTATGATCTTATTGTTGATACTGCATTTGGCGCCGTTGACTTTTTGCATGATTAATCAATACAATTTATGCTGACATGACAAGAGAAAAATCAATATACGATTTGCAAGCCGAGATCTGCAAGGTGCTCGCAAGCCCCAAGAGGATAGAAATCATTTCGGCATTGAAGGAAGGCGAAAAAACCGTCACCGAGATCGTGGACATACTCGGCATACCCAAGCCTAACGTTTCACAACACCTTGCTGTAATGAGGCTAAAGGGCATTCTGAAGAGCAGAAGAGAGGGCGTCAATATCATCTACAGCATTGCCAACCCTAAAGTAATTCAGGCCTGCAGTCTTATGAGAGAAGTGCTTTCCGACCTGCTGACAGATAGAAGTAAAATGGCGTCCCTGTTAACGCGGTCCAAGTCCCTCTAAATTTTATCAGCAGCATGTAACCCTGTCCTTTCCCGTCAGACCCGTATCAGGCTTGCATCCTGAGTCAAGAATTTGCTTGACTTAATAGTTGCGTATATGCATATATATATGTCAACTAATTAGAAGGGGGTGCAGGATGAAACAAAAGCTATTGGCAGTACTTCTTTCGCTTACCTTTTTGCTTCCGCTCCCCGCATTTGCTGTTGATCAGGGAGATCTTATGCAAAAGATCGACCAGCTTTCAAAAGAACTAGATCGACTGAAACAGCAGATGACGGAGATGCAGAGCAAAGAGACAGTTAAAGAGGAAAGAATCACAACTGTGGAAAAGAAAGCCGAGGCAGCAAGCGGACCCTCCTGGCTTGAGATCGGCGGAGACTTCAGATTCAGGGCTGATTCCCTGCGCGGCAGCGTGCCTGTACACGATCTGTACAGCTACAGCCAGGGCATGGGCACAAACCTTGATGCCACCAGCCTTGTTGGAATGGGTCTTCAGTACCCGGCCCTTCTGGGCTTTTTACAGAACCCCGGCATAAGCGTTCCTTCTCAGTACACGGCAACACTTAATCAGATGTTGGGTGCCTATGCTGCGGGTCAAATGACTTTGGCCCAGATATACAGCAACCTTAAGGCATCCGGACTAGTCATCCCGACAAATTTTTCCGTATTTGGAGCATCGCAGGGCGCTTCAACACCTAAAAACGATACCATACTGCTTAACCGTGTCGGTCTGAATCTGCGCGCTAAAGCAACAGAGGACATCACAGTTAAGGTAAGACTTGAGATGTACAAAGTGTGGGGCAATGACGCTGCTGATCCAAACCAATACTTTGCAGACAGGTTCATTGTTATGGACGGCAACCTGGGCCACATCCCCACTGATAATGCACTAAGAGTTGACCAGGCTTTCGCCACATGGAGCAATATAGCCGGCGTACCCCTCTGGTTTTCTGTCGGAAGAAGACCTTCAACAGGCGGCGTGCCGACCAATATACGCCAGAATACCGAAAAAATCGGGACTTCCGGAGTCCCCGGCCTTTTGGTCGATTATGCTTTTGACGGCTTGACCCTTGGGTATGCACCTGACATCGATGCACTACCAGGCGCTTATGCGAAATTCTGCTATGGCAAGGGCAACGATACAGGCTTCAGGACAAACGCAAGCGCCATGAAAGACACCAACTTTGTGGGCTTGAATGTCGTTCCATACGACACCGATGCACTCCATGTAGAGCTGCAGTGGCAGAGAGGTATGGATATCTTCGCCTTCCCTGGAGGAGAGAGTGCACAAGATCCCTTCGGCCTGGGCAACAAGAACACGAATGTCGGAGATATCACCTGGTGGGGCGCTGTGTTTATGGGCAGAGTTGATGACCTCGGGCCTGGGAACCTCAACTGGTTCGCCACCGGCGCTCTGAGCAGGACCTCCCCTAACGGTAACACTTATAACGCACCGTTCATCTGGAATGATTCAAACAGGAACGGTGTTTACGACTCCGGCGAGTCTGTATTATATTCCGGTCAATACGGCCTCCTGTATAACGACACCAACTTCGGCGGCCAGCAAACAGGTCGTACAGGCAGCGCCATTTACCTCGGGGCCCGCTATGACATCAAGTCCTCGGGCACCAAGATCGGCGCGGAGTTCAACCACGGCTCCAAGTACTGGATGGCTTTCACTCCAGCTGCAGACGACCTCTGGACCAGCAAGCTGGCAGCAAGGGGTAATGTCTATGAACTCTATTTAATTCAGCAGCTCAACAAGAAGCCTATCGCAAAACGTGGTGACGCCTTTGTAAGACTGGGCTTCCAGCATTATGATTACCAGTACACCGGCAGCGGTTTCTGGTTAGGCGCTCCTCAAAAGATCAGCGACCTGACTTCCGGTACGGCTGGATTGGTAAATACCCAGATGTTTCAGCCGATCAAGTCTGCAAACGATATTTACTTCACGTTCGACGTAGTATTCTAAATTGCATCAAAAGGGAAGGGGCCCGGGCTCCTTCCCTTTTTTATTGAGGAGCTATGCGACAGTTACGATTGCTTATCAGTCATGCATTATTGTCCTTTGTATTTCCGGCCGTCTTTTATGTATCATCGGTTTCGGCCCAGATACCCGGCTCACCTGCGCCTGATTTCACGCTCACCGATTTGCATGGCAGTAAGGTCTCCCTTTCCGGCTTAAGAGGCAATGTCGTTATCATGAATTTCTGGGCAACATGGTGCGGGCCGTGCAAGGCTGAGATGCCCTCACTTCATAATCTCTACACGGAATATAAAAGCAAGGGGCTTGCGGTGGTGGCCATTTCGATTGATGCAACCGAGAAACCCGTCATATCGTTCATTGAACAGAAAAAACTCGCGTTCCCGGTACTGATTGATAAGAACAAAGAGGTCTATTTTGATAGTTATGCCGGCATGGGCCTCCCTGAAACATTTATAATAGACAGAAAGGGCATTGTCATCGAAAAAATAATGGGAGAGCAGGAGTGGGACTCCCCCAGGATGAAAGAAAGAATCCTTAAGTACCTGACAGGGAGGTAGGCCGTGAAAAGAAACGCGACAGGAATGGTTTTTTTACTTATGTGCATCATGCTCGCCGCGCTGTTTACTTCAGCATGCTCGGATACATTCGTAATCACGAAAGACGGCAAAAGTTATTTTTTCGGGAGCAAGAGAGAGGGCTTTTATAAGATGCTCTGCGAAAGCGGAGATTTGAAGACCATCATTGCGGAAACTCAACTTCCTTCAAAAACACAGGATGACCTTTACAGATTCAATTGCGTGTTATCGGAACAGTCAAAAGAGAAGGTCGGGGAAATATACATTTCGATGACTCCCGAGCAGAGGAGGGACCTGCGCCTCGCTTTTCAGAATCACGGGTATGACATCAACTATATGGAGTGTTGAGGTAGCAAGATACCCGTATCCGGTCGGATACATTAGAAAATCAGACCCTCTGTTATGAATCTTAAGCATTCGCTCCTGACCCTGTCGGTCTATTTGTAATAATTAATAAAATTTGCTTGATGTTTGCAATATCTCACGGGCCTGAAAGCGCCCGACCATAAGGAGGTGCTTACAATGAAGACGTCAAGATTTTTCACAGCAGCACTGCTTGCGGTTTTCAGCATCATGCTGTTTGCAGGTATCACGGCAGCGGAAGATAAAATATTGATCAAGGGGAACATCAAAAATTTCAACATCAAGGAGCGGACAGTCACAGTGACCACTGCCGAAGGCAAGGACATGACCTTTGTCATCGAGAATGACTCTGCGCTCAAGAAACTCGGCGACAGTCTTGAGAAGGGCGATGAGGTAAAAATTAAATATATCATACATGAAAATAAAAACATCATTAAAGGCGGGAGTGACTTAAAGGGAACCAAAGCAGGCTGCTGAGCCCGAGGCACATTCAAAGAAAGGCGGCCCGGTACACGCGGCCGCCTTTTTAAATTTATCCGCATAGCAGACCCGGTGGCAGCGGGCTGCCGTCAGGTCATTTTTGTTCCACTTTTTTTTCTGCATGGTATATAATAATAAAACTCTCTTGTATATGAAACCGAGGAATAATTGTATGACAGCGGCACCGCAATCCCCCGATATCATGGCCTTGAAAGATCAGGCTCGAATAGTCAGAATCGAAATTTTGAAAATGCTCACTGCATCAGGCTCCGGCCATACAGGGGGTTCCCTGTCTGCAGCTGACATAGTAACGGCACTCTATTTCTACAAAATGAGGCAGCGCCCCGGGGATCCCTCGTGGCCTGACAGGGACCGGTTCATTCTCTCAAAAGGTCATGCCGCTCCTCTGCTTTATGCCGTGCTGGCCTTATCAGGATATTTCGACAAGTCCCTCCTCGGCAGTCTCAGAAAAGTCGGTTGCCCGCTGCAGGGGCATCCTTCCTCAAAACTTGTCAATGGGGTGGAAGTTTCCACAGGCTCGCTGGGACAAGGTCTCTCGATATCGAACGGAATAGCATTGGGTCTTCGTCTGGACAAGAAAGAGGCCAGGGTCTACTGTCTTTTGGGAGATGGGGAAACTCAGGAAGGACAGGTATGGGAGGCTGCCATGTCGGCAGGCCATTATATGCTCGACAATCTCTGCGCAATAGTTGATGTCAATGAACTGCAAATAGACGGCAGGTGCTGCGATGTCATGACAGTGGAACCCATGGCGGAAAAGTGGAGGGCATTCAACTGGCATGTGTTCGAAATAAACGGGCATGACATGGAAGAGATTGCTAATGCACTTGATGAAGCGGAAAAAATCAAGGGCAAGCCGTCCGTTATACTCGCCCGGACTATAAAGAGCAAGGGCGTTTCATTCTTTGAAGGAAAGGCCGAATATCACGGAGTAACTCCGACGGAAGAGGAACTGCAAAAGGCACTCCTCGAACTGGACAGCAATGGGAAGTAGAGACCAGGCGACAGATATAAAGTCACAAAGCGCCGACTTCTGCGGCCAGGCGGTCGCCACTCGCGATGCCTACGGCTCGGCCCTGCTTGAATTAGGCAGGAGAAATGAAAAGGTCGTGGTGCTTGACGCCGACCTGTCCGGCTCGACAAAGACAGCAAAATTCGCAAAGGCATTTCCGGACAGGTTTTTTAATATGGGCATTTCCGAGCAAGACCTGGTCGGTACGGCAGGCGGCCTGTCGCTGACCGGAAAGATTCCTTATGCCTCGACCTTTGCAGTCTTTGAAACAGGACGCGCATGGGAGCAGATCCGGCAAACCCTCAGCTATTCAGGGCTGAATGTGAAACTCGTCGCCACGCATGCCGGCATCACGGTTGGTGAAGATGGGGCCTCCCATCAGGCCCTTGAGGACATTGCGCTTATAAGGGTCATTCCCAACATGACGGTCATAGTGCCTTCAGACGGTTTTGAGACCAAACAGGTCATCGATGCCATTGCAGAATACGAACATCCCGTTTATGTGCGCCTCGGCAGGGCCAAGGTGCCTCCGGTAATGCCTGCCGGATATCGATTCATCATCGGTAAGGCCCATACATTCAGCCTCGGCAGCGACGTTACTATTATCGCAACAGGGATAATGGTGTCAAAAGCGTTACAGGCTGCGGAGCAGCTGAAAAAACAGGGGATAGATGCAGGCGTTGTTAATATGTCCACCATCAAACCTCTCGATACGGACACTGTTTTGGAAGCTGCAAAAAAATCCAAATTAATTGTTACTGCTGAAGAGCATTCTATCATCGGCGGCCTCGGCGGCGCGGTTTCGGAGTTCGTGGCTGAAAATCATCCGGTCCATCTGCGCAGGATCGGCACGAGCGATACCTTCGGATGTTCCGGTTCCCCGGATGAACTGCTGAAACTCTTCGGTCTCACCTCGGAAAATATCGTAAAAACGGTGGAAGGCTTTTTTCAGGACTTCCGGCGCTGATGATCTCTTTTAAAAACGTATCAAAATTCTACGACCATAATACTGTACTAAAAAACGTTTCCTTCAATATTGCGAAGGGCGAGATGGCCTTTATCACCGGTCCGAGCGGCGCAGGAAAGTCTACACTCCTCAAGCTCATGTATATGGCCGAGCTGCCTGACGAAGGCGATATAACAATAGAGTCCGTTCATCTTTCCTCTTTAAAAATGTCCGAAATACCTATGCTGAGACGCAAGATCGGCGTCGTATTTCAAGACTTTAAGCTCATCAACAATCTGACTGTTTTCGATAACGTGGCACTTGCGCTGCACATACGAGGGATTTCTGAAAGAGAGATCCGCGCAATGGCCTCTGAATCGCTGAAGAGGGTCAACCTGCGCCATCTTGCCGAGAGCTTTCCCAAGAGTCTTTCCGGGGGAGAGCAGCAGAGAGTTGCCATCGCGCGCGCGATAGTCGGTGGCCCTGTCGTACTGTTGGCCGACGAGCCGACAGGTAACCTCGACCCTGGGACGGCACTCGACATTATTATGCTGTTCAGGGAGTTGAACGACCAGGGGACAACGATCCTCATAGCCACTCACAACAGGGAATTGCTCAGAAATACTGACAAGAAGACATTAAAGCTCGAAGGCGGCACCTTCGTCCAGGAGGAGATTGTTTGACGGCCTCATCGTATTCATTTAAATCCGCATTCAAAAGCCTCGCAAAAGAGAAATGGATCAATATCCTTTCTACTCTCACAGTCGGATCGAGTCTGCTGATAATAACCCTTGCTGTTTTCTTCCTGTACAACATAGAGTTTATAGCGAACCATCTCCCCGAGAGGTTTTCGATGATGGCTTATCTGCAGGACCCGATTTCGCAGGAGGATACCCAGAAGATAATCGACACTCTCAGGACAAGACCGGAAGTCCTGAAGGTAAGATACATATCCAAAGAAGAGGCCCTGCTCGAACTGAAACAGACCCTGAAGGATTCGACCCATATCCTCGAAGGACTTGATGAAAACCCTCTTACCTCTTCAATAGAAATAAAATTAAGGAAAGAATTCGTTACACCCGCAACAACCTCCAGGATGGCAACGGAGATCAAAAAAATGCCGGGTATAGATACGATTTATTACGGAGAGAGAATAGCCGAAGCCATTCACATGCTGAAGCGGTCAGTTCAGAACATAAGCATTATTATTTTCTTAACCATATCTCTTGGAGTTGTTTTTGTCACATACAGCACTGTAAAAATACTTTTCTACAGGAAAAAAGAAGAGATAGAGATCTTGAAACTTCTCGGCGCAACCGGATCGTTCATAAGGGCGCCCTTTCTGATTGAGGGAGGCGTAATAGGCCTGTTCGGCGGAATTCTGGGAGTAGCCGGGGCCTTTGTCTTTTATTTTGCAGTAACATACCGGTTGAGCATGGTCATTCCCATGTTAAAAACTCTGATCTTCCCCATTGGGGTGCTGATCGCCCTTCCCTTTGTCGGGATTATACTGGGCGTAATCGGTTCAGCCATCGCAATTGGACGTATAAGGCTCTGGTAAATGTTCAGCCCTGCGCGGTCAGGCCATCCCCTCTTTTCTATCTTGCTGGTTTGCCTTGCATCATTCCTTGCTGCGCAATTCCCTTATGCCGGTGCTGCGCGCGCCGAACATCCGCAGGAAGAATACAAACGAATTCAAAAAGACATCAAATTACACAAGCAAAAGCTTGAGACGGTCAAGAAAAAAGAACTGTCTGTCCTCGAAGAACTTCGGAAAACAACCACGGAACTGAACGAAATTGAAAGGCAGCTCTCGGCCCAGAGGGACAAGATAAAGCGCCTGAATAGCAATATACTGGCCGTTCAGGAAGACATCAAGAGCGATAGCGCTATACTGCAGGGACACAAGGCGCGGCTGAAAAAACGTTTGAGGACCCTGCTTATGTTCACATCAAACAAAGATGCGCTCCTGGCTTTGCTGAGCGGCGAAGATACGGCGCAGACGATAAGACTCGAAAAATATTTAAGCGACATTTCAAATTATGATTACGGGCTTATAAAAAAATACAGGTCCGAACTCCAGGCCATGGCTGAGAAAGAGAGCGGGTTAAGAAAGCTTTTTGCGGATTTAAAGGCAGAGGAAAAGGGCCTCTCGAAGCTGGAAGGCTCTTTGAAAGACAAAAAGAAAGAGAGAGAGTCTTTACTCGCCAATGTCAGAAAAGAGAAGGGCGTTTTCGAGAACATGATTAAAGAGATGAAAGATTCATCCAATCGACTGCTCGCCATCATCAAGGAAACTGAAAGGCAGGAGCGCGAGGCGAGAAAAAAACGGGGCCCGAAAACGAGGCCCGGAACAAAGGAAGAAGAGCCGGCGGACGACAGCGGGTTCGGCAGGCTTAAAGGAAAGCTTTCCTGGCCGGTTGCCGGGAAAGTTGTTTATCAGTACGGGACACAGGTAGACCCCATCTTTAATCTGCCGGTTTTCAGAAGCGGTATTCATGTGAAGACGGAAAATGGCGCCCCTGTCAAGGCCGTCCATGAGGGCCGGGTCGTTTTTGCCGACAATTTCAAAGGCTACGGACAGCTTGTCATCGTGAGCCATGGCGGCGGCTATCATTCGCTTTACGGCAACCTCGCAAAGATTTTTTCTAAAAATGGCGCTATAATAAATGAACAGCAAATCATTGGTGAGGCCGGGGAGTCAAGTACGCTGGGAACAAGCGGCCTGTATTTTGAGATAAGGTACAAAGGGAAACCCCTCGACCCACAGCAATGGTTGAGAAAATAGATCGACGGAGGACCGAAATGCGTTCAAAAAGAAAATGGCTGGCAGCCACAACACTTCTCTGCTTCATTCTTGCTGTTGTGTTCATCGGGAGATGGACTATAGGAACTGTAAATGCCCAGGGCAATTATGAGGAATTAAAGACCTTCACTGAGGTCCTGACTTTAATAAAGAAAAACTATGTCGATGAAGTAAAAACGAAAGACCTGATTACCGGGGCGATAAAAGGAATGGTTTCATCTCTTGACCCGCATTCCAGCTTCATGCCGCCTGAGTCCTTCAAAGAGCTTCAGGTCGAAACCAAAGGCGAATTCGGAGGCCTCGGCATACAGATCGGGCTGAAGGACTCTCTCCTCACAGTCATTGCACCCATTGATGATACCCCGGCTTACAGGGCAGGCATCAAGGCAGGGGATAAAATAATAAAGATAGCCGGTGAATCGACAAAGAGCATGGAACTGGAAAGCGCGGTCCAGAAAATGCGCGGGCCGAAAGGCACCTCCATCGTTCTGTCCATCATGAGAGAGGGATGGCACGAGCCGAAAGATTTCAGCATAACCAGGGACATAATAAAAATAAAAAGCGTCAAGCCCAAAATGCTCGATTCCTCTATCGGATACATAAAACTCAGCCAGTTTCAGGAATCCACGTCCGCTGATCTATCGACGGCCCTTGCTTCGCTTAAGAAACAGGGCATGGCTTCAATTATCCTTGACTTGAGAAATGATCCAGGGGGACTGCTTAACAGCGCCGTTGACGTGGCTGCGCAATTTCTGCAGCCCAAGAAGCTCGTGGTCTACATAAAGGGAAGGACCGGAGAGAAGATAGAATATAATACCGAAAACGAGAATCCCTCCTACACCGAAATCCCTATGGTAGTGCTTGTCAATCAGGGCAGCGCCAGCGCTTCGGAGATCGTGGCCGGGGCCCTCAAAGACTGGAAACGGGCCATCATTATAGGGACCCAGACGTTTGGAAAAGGCTCGGTGCAGAGTCTTATCCCTCTCAGCGACGGTTCCGGGCTCAGGCTCACTACAGCAAAATACTATACCCCGAACGGAATAAGCATACAGAGTGTCGGCATTACTCCCGACATCCTCGTTAAGCTGCCATCCAAAGAAGGGACAGGGAACCACACGGTTATAAGGGAAAAAGACCTTGAGAGACATCTCAAGAACGAAAGCATTAAAGAAGAGACTGAAGAGAAAGAGACCGCTCCCTTTGAGGTCGAAGAGAAGGATGATCTGCAATTGCAGAGGGCCATCGATACGCTCAAGACCTGGAAGGTGTTTGAACAAATGCTCAAAAAAGCGGCATAGCAAAGAGATCAGCCGGCGCATGGCTCGCAGTAAACAACACGAGAATGTCTGCGAGCCATGCGCCCCGGGCCCACGGTGAGTAGCGTTATATTTGACATAGAAACAGTCGGGACGGATTTTGATTCACTCGACCCGGCTTCCCAGGAATACTTTCTTAAATACGCCGAAGATGAAAAAGAAGCGCGGCGTATAAAAGAAAGCCTTTCTTTATATCCTCAGACTGCTGAGATCGTCAGCATCGGCATGCTCAACCCTGATACCGGCAAAGGCGCCGTTTACTTCCAGACCCCCGGCGATATGCTCCTGCCTTTTGAGGAAAACGGCGTACTGTTTGAGTGCGGAACTGAGAAAGAGCTGCTGGAAAAATTCTGGATCGCTATAAAAGCATATGATCAGTTCGTCACTTTTAATGGCAGAGTATTTGATTGTCCCTTTATCATGATACGCTCCGCAGTGAATAGAATAAAACCGTCAAGGGAATTGTTGCCGAACCGATATAGCGGCCCGCACATAGACCTGATGGACCAGCTGTCATTCTTTGGGACATCGAAAAAAAGGTTCAGCCTCGATATGTGGTGCAAGACTTTCAACATAGAAAGCCCTAAGGCAGCCGGAATCACGGGAAATGATGTGAAAGAATTGTTCAGGGCCAAACGCTACGTTGATATTGCCCGCTACTGCGCCAGAGACATCATCGCAACTAAAGAGCTTTTCCTGACGTGGGAAAACTATATTAAGTTCTGATTAAAAGCCCTGACAAAAAAAGTTACTGTATTTTCCGGATGGTATGATTACTCGAATCAGAAATATATAAGTTTATTCCGTCCGTAGTTATCGCGCCCGGCAAAGTGAATGACGCAGACGAAGCGATGCCGTCGGCGGAACCGCAGCCTTCACCTATAAGCCCCGCAACAGTCGTGACCGCTCCCGTGCTTATCACTATCTTGCGGATGGCGCAATTTGCGGTGTCAGCGACATAGAGGTTAGTTCCGTCAGTTGTTATGCCGTAAGGATAATTGAAGCGGGCCACAGAGCCGGTGCCGTCATTTGAACCTGTCTGCCCGCCGGTTCCCGCGAGCGTCGTGACCACACCTGTGCTTATCACTATCTTGCGGATGGCACTGTTCCACGTATCCGCAACATACAGGTTGGTACCGTCTGTCACGACCCCGTAGGGATAATTAAAGCGGGCCGCAGAACCAGTGGCGTCAGTCGTGCCTGATTTCCCGGCACTGCCGGCAAGGGTGGTTACAACTCCTGTGCTTACTACTATTTTCCTGATTGTGTGGTTCCAGGTATCCGCCACATAAAGGTTAGTCCCGTCAGTGGTCACGGCTGACGGATAAGTAAAGCGGGCTGCAGAACCCGTACCATCAGTCGAACCTGTTGTTCCGGAGGTCCCTGCCAGGGTAGTTGCCTGTGCACTGCTTATGACTATCTTGCGGATGGAACAATTTGAGGAATCGGCCACATAAAGGTTAGTCCCATCCGTAGTTATACCGTAAGGATAACTGAAGTTCGCTGCCGAACCTTTGCCGTCAGTCGAGCCTGCTGTTCCAGCAGTGCCTGCCAGGGTCGTTACTACTCCTGTGCTCGCTACTATTTTACGGATTGCAAAATTATATGTATCCGCGACATACAGATTGGTCCCATCCGTGGTTATGCCGTAAGGATAATCAAACCGTGCTGATGAGCCGGTAGCATCAGTTGAGCCTGCCTGAGAAGCGCTGCCGGCGAGGGTCGTAACCACTCCTGCCAGATTCAGAGGATTGCCCTGCCGCGCTCCTCCCGTCTGCGTCGTCGATACTGAAGTAACATTAAAATTGATGCACTTATAATCAATAACGCTCCATGTGGAGCCGTCATATAAAGATTCGCAGAATTGAAAAGCGCCTGCATATGCACTGGAGGGGACCCATTCCGTCATATTGTTATTATTGACGGTCTGGCCGGGGGAGAGAGTCAATGACGTTAGAACACTGTCATAAACACCGCCGCCGGGAATCACAATAAATGTGTTAAGGTACAGAGTATAAGTGGAGGCGGTATTGTTCGTAATGGACGAAGATATCGGACCGTAGGTGCCTCCAAGTGTAATGCTGGAATTTGAAGGCGCCGTAAGCGTATGCGTAAGCGAAGTTGATGATGCCGAACACACACTGCTAAGGCTTCCCTGTACCGGAGTATAACTCGTTGTCGTAGAGCCATTGCCTAACTGGCCATAGACATTATACCCCCAGTCCAAGACGGTCCCGTCGCTCCCCAGGGCCACCATATGAAATTCACCCGTTGCAACAGCTGTAATTCCGCTTAAACCGTTTACCTGCACAGCGCTGCTGCTGCTTGTCGCCGTGCCGTTACCGAACTGGCCGTAGGAATTGTTTCCCCAGATCCAGACGGTCCCGTCACTTTTCAGGGCCATCGAGTTAATAAAGCCCGCTTTTACAGAGATAACGCTGCTCAGCCCGCTAACCTGCACAGGATTACTGCTGCTTACTGATGTCCCATTCCCGAGCTGTCCATAATAATTGTAACCGCAGGCCCAGACTGTCCCGTCGCTTTTCAGAAAAGTGGTATGATACGTCCCTGCTGCTACAGCCGTAACCCCGCTGACCCCGCCTATCTGTGCAGCAGTAGTGCTGTTTGTTGTCGTACCGTTGCCTAATTGGCCGCTGCTGTTGTTGCCGACTGTCCAGAGAGTCCCGTCATATTTCAAGACGACCGTGTGGCCATATCCGGCGGCAATAGCCGTTATGCCGGCCAGACCGGTGACCTGCACGGCAGAAGAGCTGTTTACAGTTGTGCCGTTGCCAAGTTGACCGCCGCCGTTGTTGCCCCAGGCCCAGACTGTCGCGTCATTCTTCAAGACAACCGTATGATAAGCCCCTGCCGCAATCGCGATAACACCGCTTATACTGCTTACCTGTACAGGTGTAGTGCTGTTTGTAGTTGTACCGTTGCCCAGTTGACCGCTGCTGTTGCTGCCCCAGGCCCAGACTGTCCCGTCATTCTTCAGGGCAACCGTGTGATACGCCCCTGCGGCAATCGCTATAACACCGCTTAAACTGTTCACCTGTACTGCCGTATGACTGTCGGTTGTCGAGCCGTTGCCCAGTTGGCCGCTGCTGTTATATCCCCAGACCCATACTGTTCCGTCACTCTTCAGGATTGCCGTGTGATAATAGCCTGCAGCAACAGCAGTAACACAATTGACGGCTTCAGCCCTGCCTGCCATGAAAAGAAGGCATAACACCAGAACAGGATAAACGACATTAAACGCTATTCTTCGCTTTATAATCTTTGCCATCCCACTTAGCGTAAGCAACAGCCTCGTTCCGTGTCAAGTATAAAAAATCTGATATTTACTAACCTATATACTCATTGACTCTGTCGACTTCAAACCTGTCTGTCGACAAAACGTTTCTCACAAAATTGAAAATTTTTCGGCGCACATCCATGGTCACATCAGGGTAGAAAAGCGGGTTCGCAACAACGACGCCCCTGAATGCAAAAAAGGGGGCCGCCACTTCATTCAATTCCATGTCCCCTGATATGCGCACATACTCGTCAAAAAACAGATGAAGTGCCTCAAGGTAAGGACCTTTAACTGTCCCGTAATAGCGCAGGGATGAAAACACGTAATTCATTGTCAGGGCCGTAACATCATCAGCAGCTTCTCCCCACGCGCCGCGGCTTCTGTCCAAGAGTACAAAATCCGTGCCGGTTGAGGCCCGGCTGCCGTCTCCCGACTGCTGACTCTTGAATTCTTTAAACCATATGTTTCCGGGATGAAAATCGCCATGTATCTGACATAGCCGGCAGGACTTCGATTTGAGACGCGCCCTCCAATCAATACAGAGCTTTTCTATTACCGCCATCTCTTCGTACGGCATCGTTCCTTCAGGATATGTATCGAAGACACCCATAAGGCACTCGCCATGTCCGATGGTGTCCCTTATCTTTCTCCAGTAGAGCTGCTGCGCCTCCTTTTTTATAGAATGTATGGAGGCGAGGTACGCAGCCATGGATTTGATCTTGCCGAGGTCCAGGACAGTCAGCCGGTCTTTATGCGCCAATTCCGCAAGGTCCGTAAAATAATCTCTGCCCTCGACCTTTTCCATGAGCAAATAGTATTCTTTGCCGCCGCCGATAGACTGTATGGAACCATCGCCATGCTCGGCAAGCACATCTATTGCCGCAACATGCTTCGGGAGGTTTTTATATTCATCGAGGTCAAGAAGAAAAACCGCGGCCCTGTCAGAAGGATAATCGTGTCCGAGTCCCTCCGATAATAACGCTTTTATAACATATTGCTTGATCTCCGACTGGGTCTGCACTTCTATCAGGAACCCGGAGCCCTGTACGCCCGAGCCGAGTTTTCTGATGTCCACCTTGACGGCGTTGCTGAATTCTTTAAAAAGATATGCCCTTAAAGCATCCTCGTTGATCATGGCAGCCTCTGTCTACATTGCTCCGAAACTGGTGGCGTAACGCCTGACAAATTCATCGTAAGTGAATACGTGCTCCTGCGTGCCATAGTTTTCTACGGCATACGCAGCAGCGACTGTCCCCATTTTTGCTCCGGTCTCAAGGTCCTTGCCCATAGCAAGTCCCTTGAGCAGACCCGCCCTGTATGCGTCACCGGCTCCGGTCGGATCGACAACTGATGAGACCGCACAAGCATGCAGAGTGATGTCCCTGTCCGTCGTGCTGATAAGGGAGCCCTTTTCCCCAAGCGTGCTGATAATGGCGCCGCACTTCTTCAGCAGTCCTTTCTTGTCCATATTGGTCATGTTGATGATCATCTGAAGCTCATAGTCATTTGATATCAGCAGCATAGATCCTGTGATCCAATCGATGAGATCATGTCTGTCCCATGCAGTAAGCGACTGCCCGGGGTCGCAAATATACCTGATTTTTTTCTCCCTGCAGATCTTCGCATATTCCATCATGTCGGTGAGATTTCCAGGTCCGATCAGGCAGATGGAATTGTCCGGCTCGACGCCGCTGAAGTCGTATCCCGAAGGATGTTTCATCGCGCCCGGGTTGAATCCTGTTATCTGGTTGTCCGAGCGGTCTGTTGTTATATAAGCCCCTGCAGTGAATTCCTCTTCAATAATCTTGATTCCGTCCACAGGGATGTTCTTTTTTTCGAGCCAATCAAAGTAGCTCCTGTAATCCTTGCCTATAGTCGCAAGAATAAGCGGCTTCTCGCCAAGCAGGCTCAGGGAGTATGCAATATTGCCTGCGGTCCCCCCGAACTTTTCTATCATGCCGTTGACTGTAAAACAGACATTCAGAATATGGATTTTATCAGGAAGGATGTGGTCGGAAAACTTTCCAGGAAAATCCATAATTCTGTCATATGCCATCGAGCCTGAAACATAAATCTGCATAAAAATCCTCCTCTTATTGCCTATTGCCTCAATTCTTCTATCAGCCGTTCAGCGACTTTGCGGTTAAACCCCTTTATGTTCGCTATTTCGTCGGATGTAGCAGACCTGATGCCCTCAAGACTGCCGAAATGTCTCAAGAGTTCGAGCCTGCGCTTCATGCCGATGCCCGGAATACGGGTCAGCGGAGAGTCCATAAGTTTTTTGTCCCTTAATTTCCTGTGGAAGCTGATCGCGAACCTATGGACTTCATCCCTTATTCTTTTAAGGAGCAGGGATGCCTTATTCTTGTCTTCAAGGTCAACGATGCCGCCGTCGCGCAGGAAGGCCCTGTCAGGCTTCTTCGCAACGCCGACAATGTCTTTAACAAGGCCTGCTTCTTCCATCGCTTTTTGAGCAACTTCGAGCTGTCCTTTCCCGCCGTCGATTATTATGAGGTCCGGCACTTTATCTTCGAGGTTTTTCAAAGTCCTGAGAACGATCTCCCGCATCATGGCATAATCGTCGACACCCTGTGTTTCTTTTATTTTCAGATGCCGGAACAGCCCTTTCTTGAATGTCCCGTGCTCCCAGAAGACAAAGGCGCCCACTGATTCGCTGCCCTGAATGGTGGATACGTCAAAGGCCCCGACTGATACGGGCGTCTGCTCAAGATGCAATCTCTCCTTCAGTATCTGCATAGTATCGTCACCGGCCGATTTTTTCTTGAATGCGAGGTGAAGGCCGGCGTTTTCATCAGCCATTTTCAGCAAGTCGCGTTTCTTGCCGCGCCTCGGCACTTCCATCTTTATCGCGGCCCCGCGTTTATCTCTCAGCCATCCGGTAATAGCCTCCCTGTCGGTCGGAAGCACCCCGACCAGAATGAGAGAAGGCGGAATTATGTCCTTCGCATAGAACAGCTCTATCACACTCCGCATTATCTCGTGCTCGTTCTCTTCAAGGACTTTTTCGAGGTAAAAGTCCTTTGCTCCTATTAAGACCCCTTTTCTCAAAAACAAAACATTTATAGCGACAGTCTCACCTTCACGGTAGAAACCGATGACGTCGATATCTCCCAGTTCCGGTGCTATGACTTTCTGCGACTCGAACGCCCGACTGAGACTGGTGATGCTGTCCCTTACCACTGCGGCCTCTTCATAGCGCATCTGCTCGGAAAAAATCTGCATCTTACGCTCCAGGCTATTCAGCAACCCCTTTTTCTCGCCCGAAAGAAAAAGCTTCACCTCTTCGACAACATCCATGTATTCTTTTTTACTGATTTTGCCTGCGCAGGGCGCAGGACATTTTTTCATTTCATGCTGAATACATGGCCGCATGGGTTTATCCAGCGTATAGTTGCAGGGCCTGACTTGGAAATTCCTCCTTATAAATGCCAGGGCCTCCCACATCGCCTGCGCCGGGATATAAGGGCCGAAATAGATATTGCCGTCACGCTTTATTCCCCGCACAACCTCTGCCCTGGGCCACTCTTCGGTCACAGTCAATTTTATATAAGGGTAGTTCTTGTCGTCCCTGAGGATAATATTGAAGTTCGGTTTGTGCTGTTTGATCAGGCTTGCCTCGAGGATCAGCGCTTCAAGCTCGTTGGCTGTGACGATATATGAAAAATCCTTGATCATCCTGACCATGGCTGCTTTGCGCGGTTCCAGGTTTGCCGATTTCCGGAAATAGCTCCTCAAGCGATTTCGAAGGTCCTTTGCCTTGCCGACATAAAGGACCTGCCCTTTCTGCCCCTTGAAAATATATACTCCCGGCCTCCGGGGCGTATTTGACAGTTCTGTGACCATACGCATACTATATCATAAGACCGAATTGAGCGTTATAGCGGCTGGCGCTGCAGCGCAATATCTTTTTTTCAGTGTTGTTTTATAATTGAGTATATGTCGGCTTTTAAGTGGCAGCGGTTTATATTAATTGCCTTCCTCGCAATAAGCGTCGGTGCTTTCGGAGGCTTCGTATACTGGGGCCTGTCAGATTTCCCTGAAGTAAGATCGCTCGAAACCATTACTCCACTGGAATCTTCTTTCGTATATTCCGCAGACGGCCATATATTGGCTGAATTCTATCTGGAAAGAAGAAATTTCATCCCTCATTACAAAATCCCGGACATAGTAAAAAAGGCCTTCATTTCCATTGAGGACCAGCGGTTTTATTCGCACTCAGGCGTCGATTTAATAGGAATACTCCGCGCGCTTTACAGAGACATAATGGCCAAAAGCATTGTCGAAGGCGGCAGCACCATCACCCAGCAATTGACCAAGATGCTCTTCCTGAAACCGGAACGCAATCTTGCGCGTAAGGTAAAAGAAGCGATCATATCGGTGCAGATTGAGAAACGGTATACCAAGGATGAAATACTCGGCATGTATCTTAACAAAGCGTATTTCGGGGCCAGGGCGTATGGCATAGAAGCCGCCGCCCAGACCTATTTCGGCAAGACGGTCCTTGACTTGTCACTCGCCGAGGCGGCAATGCTTGCCGGACTTCAGCGCGCGCCTGCAACGTATTCTCCTTTTAAGAATTCTGAAAAGACCTCGGTGCGAAGACAGCTCGTATTGAAAAAAATGCTCGAAATCGGTTTTATAACGATAGATGAATACCGCCGCGCGATCGAAGAGCCGCTCCCTACCGCCCCTCACAACAGGAAATACGAAGCCCCGTATTTCATAGAGCACCTCAGGCAGCAACTCGAAGCCAGATACGGCGACAAACTATATACTTCCGGGCTCAGAATATATTCCACTATCGACTACTCTTTGCAAATGGCTGCTGAAAACGCCTTGAAATACGGCATCGAACTCGTCGAAAAACGCGTCAAACCGCCTGTGCAGGCCGCACTGGTTGCGGTGGATTTGAGGGACGGTACTATTAAGGCGCTCGTGGGAGGCACCGATTACTGGGAGACACAGTTCAACAGGGCGACTCTTGCGCTGAGACAGCCGGGGTCGGCTTTCAAACCTTTTGTTTATGCAGCCGCCATGGAAGATGGGATGTCGACGGACGATGAAATTCTTGATGAACCCCTGGTCTTTCCCGGCGCGAAACCCGGCAGTACCTGGTCTCCAAAAAATTACGATAATAAGTACCACGGGACCGTACCATTGAAAACAGCTATTGCCCTTTCTTTGAACGCCGCCACAGTGCGCCTTGCCGACGACATCGGCCTTGATAAAATAATCAGCCTGGCCAGGCGTTGCGGTATTAAAAGCACCCTCCAGCCTTATATGCCGATAGCCCTGGGCGCTTCCGACGTGACGCTGCTTGAATTGACCTCGGCCTATGGCGTATTTGCTACCGGCCGAAGGACCGACGCACTTACTTATTCAAGGATATTGAACAGGGAAAAAATCCCTATCGAAGAGATGCATTCCTCCTCTGAAGAGGTGCTCCCTCAGGACAGCGTTGACAAGATGAAGGAACTCCTGCATGCGGTCATTGAGTCAGGCACTGCCGTAAAAGCTAAAGAGCTAAAGAGAATGGTTTACGGCAAGACAGGCACGACCAATGACTTTTCCGACGCATGGTTTGTCGGATTTGACGACAATCTCGTTGTCGGCGTTTGGGTGGGCCGGGACAACCATAAGCCCATTGGCCCCAAAGAGACCGGGGCACAGGCTGCGCTGCCGATATGGATGGATTTCATGAAGCATACGCAGTAGCGGGTAGAGGTATTGTCCTAATTTGAGGGTTCCTCATCACCAATAATATGTTCAAGAGATGTAACTTGCTTGGCTAATTTTTTCTTCTCTGATTCGTGCTTGCGCTCAATCTTCTTTAAATCCTCCGCAACCGGAAGATATTCAGGTTTTATGCCTCGCCCAATAAGAACATTGCGAACATCGGTATTATTCTTAACATGCTCAGTAGTAATATCTGATTCACTCCCCAAGTCATCTCTTTTAATATTGAAGTTAGTAATTTCATTGGCGAAATCTTTCGCTTTAATGGTAATAGTTGGTAGAAAATCAGCTAACGGACGACCTTTGGGCACATTGAGACGATCCTTCATGTCTTGCGTAGTTCTGCCACCGAAAAGAGCCTGATCTCCTTTACTGCGGATACGTGCAAAACTTTGCGAATCGCCAAGGCGTTCAAAGATAACACCCGAAAGTTGTTTTTCGGATAGGGAAAGTTTTTTCCGGGCACTTAATCTTTCAACCTCTATCAAATGCTTTTCTATAATTTCTTGTTTACGGGTTTGTACCGCAAAATACGTTTGCGCAAAGGCTATTTCATCTTTGGAGGGGTCTCCATTTTGAGCAATAAGATAACAGGCATATCTATCAAGGGCTATATCATCGATCGAGCGTTGAGCACCGGAACCAACAGCAACCTTTTTCGTGACATCAAGAAAAAATTAGCCAAGCAAGTTA
>JADFXI010000150.1 GCA_015233655.1 Nitrospirota bacterium
CGGGGTTTCTGCTTGTTCTTTCATTTCCGCGGATGGGTCTGTTTCCTCTTGCATGGATAGCCCTCGTACCCCTGTTGATTTTTCTATACGATAAAAACAGCAAGACAGCCTTTAAGGCCGGCTTTTTTTTCGGTCTGGTCTATTTTTTCGGCACCCTCTACTGGATCTACCACTCCATTCATTTCTACGGCGGTGTCCCATTAGTGCCGAGTCTCCTGCTGGTCTTTGTTTTATGTATGTATCTCAGCCTGTATCCTGCGCTCTTTGCCGTGCTCTATGCGTCGAATATAAAGAGGACCGATATGCCGGCGCTCTTTATCGCTCCCCTAATATGGACCACGCTGGAATTCCTGCGCTCATACATGCTGAGCGGCTTTCCATGGTCCAGTCTGGGGTACAGCCAATATGAATTTCTCGCCATTATTCAGATTGCGGACATTACGGGAGTGTATGGGGTCTCGTTTCTGATAGTAGCGGTAAATGGAGCGGTCGTTGATATGCTTTTCCTCAAGCGCAGATACAAAGAACGGCCTCTGGCTTCCTTCCTGCCTATGACAAGCGGTTTTGTGGTCCTTGCCCTGGTTGTCGTCCTCACTCTCTCCTACGGGCTATTCCGGTTGCAGCAGCAACGTCCCGGTTCGGTTATCAAGGCTTCCGTGATCCAGGGCAATATTGAGCAGGACAAGAAATGGGACCCGGCTTATCAGCAAAGCGTTACTGATACCTTTAAAGACTTGTCCTTTTCAGCTGCGCGAGACAAGCCTGACCTTATTGTCTGGCCTGAGACTGCAGTGCCGTTCCTTTTCAGGACAGATAAGGAACGCTCAGACTATATGGTTTCTTTACAGCGGCAATTCGATTCCTATCTTCTCTTTGGGAGCGTAATGTCTAAAAACCGGAAAGAAAAGCCGGCGCCGACCGAGAACAAGTATGCTAACAGCGCAGTACTCCTTGATAAGAATGGAAATATCACCTACATATATGATAAAATACATCTTGTTCCGTTTGGGGAGTTTGTCCCTCTTAGACATCTGCTGTCATTTGTTGATTTGACCGGCGATATCGGAGATTACGTTCGGGGAGAAAGCTACACAAAGGCGGTCACACCTTTTGGAAGTTTCGGCACTCTTATCTGCTACGAAATAATCTTCCCCGGGCTCGTAAGAAAATTTTATGTAAAAGGCGGCGACTTCATAGTAACAATAACGAATGATGCATGGTTCGGAAAGACACCGGGGCCGTACCAGCATTTCAGCATGGCTGTATTCAGGGCCATTGAGAACAGAAAACCGGTCATAAGATGCGCAAACACGGGAGTATCAGGTTTTATCGACAGTTGCGGCAGGATTCTTGGAAAAACCGAGATCTTCAGTCGAACATACCTGACATCTGACATAAGGACTGATAAGACCCTTTCGCCTTACACGAAATATGGCGATATCTTTCCGTATTTAAGTATCGTCGGTCCGCTGCTTCTGCTCATAAGGAAGAGAAGCAGGTATTGAGAAACAGCTCTCGGCGTTTTATTCATAGCATCGAGTCAAAAAAGGAGGCAGTATGTTATTGCAGAGTGAAATAAAAGAGTATCTGGCAGGTTTGAAAGCGAAAGTTCTCTCTTTACGAGGGTATCTTTGATGTCGACAAATTAAAAGCGGATTTAACAGATATAGAGAATAAGTTACTGTTGGAAGAAGTATGGTCTTCTCCCGAGAAAATCAAAGAACTTCACAAGTCCAAGTCCGAAATACTCGAACGTCTGCAGCCCGTTGAAGCCTTAAATGATAAGGTAAATTATCTTGAAGATTCATTGGGTCTTCTGAGTGAAGACGAAGGAGACGTATTCATCGATGAATTCAAAAATGAACTGGATAAGCTTAAACGCGAGATTGACGGCACGGAATTGAAAGTCCTTCTGTCAGGGGAGCTGGATAAAAATAATGCTATTATTACGATCCATCCCGGAGCAGGAGGCACAGAAAGTCAGGATTGGGCGCAAATGCTTATGCGAATGTATCTGCGATGGGCGGAGCGCAATGGTTTTAAAGTTGAAGTAGCAGACCTTCAGCCCGGTGATGAGGCCGGGATCAAGGGGACTACCTTTACTGTTGAAGGCGCTTATACATACGGTTATTTAAAGGGTGAAGCAGGCATTCACCGTCTTGTGAGAATATCACCTTTTGACGCCAATAAGAGAAGACATACCTCCTTTTCCGCCGTGCTCGTATATCCGGAAATCAAGGATGATATAACGATTGATATCAGGGATGAAGATTTGAAGATTGATACTTACAGGGCCTCGGGAGCTGGAGGACAGCATATAAACAAGGTCTCTTCCGCTGTAAGAATTACTCATCTGCCTTCAGGGGTCATAGTTGCCTGCCAGTCTGAGCGGTCTCAGCACAGGAATAAGGAACTGGCTATGAGAATTCTTAAATCGAGACTGTATGATATATCAGTCCATGAAAGAGAAAAAAAAATGGATACTATTAAAGGGGACAAAAAAGGAATATCATGGGGCAATCAGATACGGTCCTATGTATTGCAGCCGTACAGGCTTGTAAAAGATCATAGAAACGGCATTGAAAGCGGCAACGTGGATGCTGTATTGGATGGCGAAATAGATATTTTTATTAAGGGATATTTAAATACGAATAATGCGACTTAAGAAAAAAAGGGGATCCCTGCTATTTTTTTTAATATTTAATAGTAGTAGTAGTAATGCCTGTTGAAATGTTAGCAATGCAAAAAAATGATTGAAAGGCAATTAGTTTGCGACATGAAAAGCTTGATACTTTATTACGGATTGCGAACATTTAGGAAAAAGGATTTCTTTGAACAAATCAACTAACAATTTATTGCCCTTGTTTTGACATATAGGATATAATTAGCATTCAAAGAAAGAGGGATTGTTAACAATTGTGGATATCCTGTTGAAAAGTAATGATGATGCGTTGTTCTGTGTTATGGACGGATGCAGCGGCATTTTCAGATGGGTAACAGGAATCGGGGATAATATAGCGTGATTATAGAGGAAATCTGGATTAAGAATCTTTCGAGGATAGCTGAAAAGGTCGGTGAAAGTCTTTTTGAACTATGGTTCAAGCCTATGAGACTCGTCAATTTTAAGGATAAAGTCGTTACGGTAGGCATTCCGAACAGGTTTTTCAGGGAATGGATCGAGGATTATTATCCGACAATTATTCATGAGAATATGGAAGCTATTACAGGATATCCGGTTTCGGTCAAATATAAGATAATAGAAAAAGAGGATGCTGCGCTAAAAAAACTCGACACCAAACTCGAGACCAGAAAGAACAGGCTTGCCAGCAGGGGGATATATTTAAGTCCCAAGTATACATTTGATACTTTTGTTGTCGGACCCTCCAACCAGTTCGCTCATGCAGCTGCAAGGAGGATAGCAGAAAACCCCGGAGTTGCCTATAACCCTTTGTTTATTTACGGAGGGGTCGGGCTCGGGAAAACACATCTGATGAATTCTATAGGCAATATGATAGTTGATAAATATCCTGATAAAGTGGTCTGTTACATTTCTGCGGAACAATTTACCAACGAGGTCATTTCGGCATTGCGGCATGAAAAGATGGCGGACTTCAAGGACAAATACAGAAATGTCGATGTCATGCTTATCGACGATATTCAGTTTATAGCCAATAAAACAACTACACAGGAAGAGTTTTTTCATACATTTAATGCCCTCTACGAGAAACAGCGCCAGATTGTCGTCTCGAGCGACAGGGCGCCACTCGAGATATCCGATATCACCGACAGGCTCAGGTCGCGATTCAGCATGGGGCTTATAGCTGATATTCAACCTCCTGAAGTCGAAACAAAGGTTGCGATCATTTATAAGAAGGCCGCAAACGAGAAGATGTCGATACCGGAAGATGTCGCGTATTTTATCGCAACAAAGGTAAAGTCCAACATCAGGGAGCTGGAGGGCTGTCTTATAAAGCTTGGCGCACATGCATCGCTGACCGGACAACCTATTGATACGGCCATGGCAAGGGTGGTGCTTAAGGACCTCATATCCGACGAAGACAGACCTGTCACAGTAGATCTGATCCAAAAAATGACCTGCGAATATTTCGGCCTGAAGATTCAGGACATAAAGGCGAGGAAGAGGACCAAGGAAATAGCGAATGCCAGGCAGATAGCCATGTACATAGCAAAGCAGCAGACCAACCTGTCGCTCAGTGAGATCGGGAGATATTTTGGCGGGAAAGACCATGCAACGGTAATTTATGCCTGCAGACAGATAGAAGAGAAACGCGGTAAGGACGACAATCTTAATAAGAGCATCGAGAACATATTGCGGAGGATTACCGGTGTATAAATGTTTCCCGGCAGATTATAGAACGGTCTAACAGGAACGAATGGAGGGGACTACTGATGAAAGTAACAATCGAAAAAAATGAATTGCAGAAAAAGCTCTCAGATATTCAGAGCATAGTTGAGAAGAAAAATACCATGCCTGTTTTGAGCCATTTCCTTCTGGTTGCGGAGAAGGGAGAAGCCTACATCACTGCCACGGACCTGGAAACGGCTTTTAAGGAGCCTATTACTCTTACTATCGCAGCTGAGGGGAAGCTTTGTATTCCTGCAAAGAAACTCTTCGAGATTGTGCGGGAAGTCGACGGCGCTATAGTGCTTGAATCGGCCGATGAAAAATGGCTTAAAGTAAAAAGCGGAAAGAGCCAGTTTCGCCTCGCCTGTCTGTCCCATGATCAATTTCCGGTCTGGCCGGCCCTCTCTGCTGATGTCGAACATATGGAAATCGATTCCCTTCTGCTCCTTGAAATGATTGACAAGACCCTTTATTCCGCCGGCGAATCAGATACGAGATATGTCTTAAACGGCCTGCTCTTTAATATAAAACCGTCAGGCACCCTTATTGTTGTCGGTACCGACGGCCACAGGCTCGCACTCTCTACCAAGACAGTAGACTCCAAGCTTAAGGAAGAGAAAAAGCTTATTTTTTCGAGAAAGTCTCTTTCTGAGTTAAGGAGATTTCTGGATGATGAGGCCAAGCAGGTCAGGATGGCCATAGGCAAGAACCACATCCTGTTCGAAATGGATTCGATACAGTTCCTGGCTAGACTTATAGAAGGCACTTACCCGAATTATGAGCAGGTCATACCTGTTGCCGGTGAAAAGACCCTGGTAGTCGACAGGATAGCACTTATGAAATCCATGAGAAGGGTCTCGATCATGAGCAAGGAGCGGAGCAGCGCGGTAAAGGTCGATATTGAGCCCAATTTAATGAGCATATCAGCGTCCAATCCGGAGCTGGGCGAAGCAAAAGACGAACTCTCCATGGAATATTCAGGAGAGGCCATTACAGTCGCATTTAACGCCCGTTACATACTTGATGCACTAAGCGTTATGAGCAGCGACAGCATTCTAATCAAGATCAACGAGCCCCTCAGCCCTACGCTTCTGATGGAAAGTGGTAAGGATGATTACAAATATATAGTAATGCCGATGAGGCTGTAATAAATAATTAAGCAAAGAGAGAATTGAGAAGTCATAAATAGGGAGAACTGATGAAAGAGACTAAGCCTGAAGAATTAAACGGCCATTACGGGGCCGAAGAGATAAAGATCCTTAAGGGCCTTGATGCTGTTCGCAAGAGGCCGGCCATGTATATCGGCTCTACCAGTATCGATGGCTTGCATCACCTTGTATATGAGGTGGTTGACAACAGTGTTGATGAGGCGCTTGCCGGCGTATGCACGCTGATAGAGGTCATACTCCATCACGACGGGAGCTGCACGGTCATTGACAATGGCAGGGGCATACCCACAGGGCTCCATCCCGGAGACCCTGACGGAAGAACAGCGGCCGAGATCGTGCTTACAGAGCTGCACGCAGGCGGCAAATTCGAATCTAGCGCATATAAGATATCAGGCGGTCTCCACGGCGTAGGCGTTTCAGTCGTCAACGCGCTTTCAGAATGGCTCGAGATGGAGATAAAGCAGGATGGGCTTGTATATAATCAGCGTTTTGAACGCGGCGTGCCTACGGCACCTCTGAATCTTACCGGAAAGACCAAGGGACGCGGGACCAGAATAACCTTCAAGCCCGACTCTCAGATCTTTGAAGTCCTCGAATTCCATTATGATGTCCTTGTGCAGCGGCTCAGGGAGCTTGCGTTCCTTAACAGGGGCCTCCAGATCACCATTAACGACGAACGGAGCGGACAGAATGAGGTCTTTTTTTACAAAGGGGGAATAGTTTCATTTGTCGAACATCTTAACAAGAACAAGACCCCTCTCCATCCGAAGCCTATATTTATAGAAAAGGAAAAGGACGGTATTACAGCAGAAATTGCGATACAGTACAATGACGGCTATTCCGAGAACATCTACACTTTTGCCAACAACATCAACACCCATGAAGGCGGCAGCCACCTCGTGGGCTTCAAATCGGCATTGACAAGGACCTCGAACAGCTATGCCACATCCTCCGGAATAATCAAAGAAGGCAAGGAAAGCGTCTCGGGTGACGATATAAGAGA
>JADFXI010000151.1 GCA_015233655.1 Nitrospirota bacterium
AAGTATAACGATGTCTCCAGGAACAACCTTTGATATCCTGACTTCTGTTTCCTTGCCGTCACGTAAAACAAGGGTCCGCGATTGAACGCGCTTTCCGAGGGCTTCGACAGCCAGGTTCGACCGCCTGTCCAGTATATAAGACAGCCCCACGCTCAAAACAATCATGGCACAGACGATAATCGCAGATATAACATCGTCCATAACACCTGATATTACCGCTATCACAAGAAGTTGAATAACCAGTGGGCTTTTAATGCGCTGTAACATGTCGCCCCAGAAACCGAGACGCTTGGCGCGCGGCATTTCATTAGGGCCATATTGGATAAGACGCTGTTTGGCATCATCTGTCGTTAGTCCCTGAGATGAAGTACCAAGCTCTGTCAGCGTATCCGCTGCAGGAATGGAGCAGTGATGAAGCAGCCGGCGCTCATGCTCCGTCAGTGAATGAGAGTCCCTGGTTGCCTGTGAGCTGTCCGTAGAAGTTTTTAATCCAGATTGATTGTTCATGGCATGCCTCCATTTATTCAGGCCGCTTGTCGGAAGCGGCTGGAGGCAAACCGGCAGGCTACGCTCTTATGTGGCGTCTACCGTTTACTTCACAGGCCGCCCTGCTAAACAGCAATGGGCCAGGGTCATCGAGTTCGTTTTGTATCGTATCCATATTCAAAAGCTGTTTATTCTAACAGCCCTTCGCGCTAAGAGTCAACAATATCCGTCAGCAATTACCTAGCACAGTCACTCTTTTATATTTCGAAGCAGATCCATCGCCTGGTCGAGAAGAAAATACACCTGCTCCAGTTCGTCAAATGAACGGGACACCCAACTGCTGCCCCAGTAAAAATTACAGCTGGTCTCAGACACCAGGAGGTGATCATACGCTTTGATGATCAGGTGACGGATTTCTTCGGGATTGCGTGAAGCCTCATACCGCTCGTCAAAAGCGCGCTTTACTTTCTGATAATA
The DNA here is from genome assembly GCA_015233655.1 of Nitrospirota bacterium. Taxonomy (GTDB): domain Bacteria; phylum Nitrospirota; class Thermodesulfovibrionia; order Thermodesulfovibrionales; family Dissulfurispiraceae; genus JADFXI01. Next base: position 964 of record JADFXI010000151.1, read on the forward strand.
AGCGCTGGCATTGCGTATTTCGTCCAAACCTTTCTTTTGCAGCAGTGAACCGGTCCATTGTGTAAAATCACCGCCCCAATGGTCTCCTGTATTCCAAGCCCCCCGATTTACCTCCACCTCTTCGACCGGCGGATATTTCTCAAGGTATTCGCTGATGTGGACGGGGATGAACCCGAGGGTCCCTTGCCGGTATCTGTTGAGGATGGGGTGGTAGAAGTAGCCCCAGAAACCGTTCTCCACGTTTGTATTCCTGAACCAGCCACCGTTTTCTCCGTCAGTCCAGGTGGTGACAAGGGCGGGAAAGTCGCACCATTTGGTCCTTTCATAAAGTTCATGCTGGAACCAGCCCGGGTCAAGCCCTGATTCCTGGGCATCCGACAGCTCGCGGTCACGGGGGACTACAATGATTTCCTCTCCGTCATAACGGGCGATATACGGACGGTAGCGCAGTTCTTCCCATCGCATCTCGCGTTTCGGTTTGATATACCAAGAATCAACGATAACATACTTGTACCCGTTGCGTTTCAGTACTGGTATCATCTCCATGCAGAAGGCCAGTTCAGGAGGCCAGAACCCCTGAAATTTCTCGCGCCCCAGCAGTTTCCGGCCCAGGCCGATCCACCATGATGTCTGGGCGTCCCAGTCCGACGGAGGGACCAGTGGATAAACAGGATGGTACAGGCCGGTCCCGACAAACTCTATATTGGACCTCCTGTACCGCTCAAGAAAATCCTCTATATCTACCACATCCTGAAAAGTCTCCCTGACGCCGGGGTCCTCCAGTTGTTTGAGGAGAGTGCCGGAAAAGCTCATGTGCAATCTGGCGACATCCTCATATCCTTCCAGCATGCGGGTTGGACGGTCATAACTCCAGAGGATCTGTCTGGCTTCCCATTGTTCATTTGAATTGCGCAATGCGAGAAGATTACCAAGGGGCTGGTGCATGTTGAGTCCAAGCGCATGATATACTTCGGCCATTAATAGTCCCCTCCCTGAATATTTATTTCAGCTCTTCCATCTCTTTTATAAATTCCCGTATCCTTGCCGCGTTCTTTCCGAGATCGCTCACTCCTACCCGCGATTCGGACCGAATGTCGGTCCGGCTCGCAGAAGTTTGCGGTCTGATCCTTATAACAATGTCGTCCTTGAACCCGAACCAGAAAGTCGTGGCAACGGCCTCGATACGCCCCCTGTCTTTGTCAGCGTCGATTATCTGCCATCGCATACTCCTGGCAACAGCAAGGGCCCTATCGAAGGCCTTGGCTGAAGAAACAGGGAGAATGAGCGGGACGATGTCCGGATATGCCTTTCTCTGCCGGGCTGACACCTCCGCCCCCCCATAAACAGGAGAGTTCTCATAACTCTTTAGGAGCTTCCGTATTGCGACAAACTCGGGGGGGTCCTCAGTGTCTGTAGTAATGTCGTGAATCCTCGGCACGCTCGCTGCCACCTGTCTCCAGTGCAACATCAGACCGACAACCAAACCGCCTATGACAACGCCCATAAGGGCCCACATGAATCCCCTCTCTATAACAATGCGAAGAGAAGCTATAAGCCCTATCAGTGATAAAGCCGCTGCCCAGACCCCTCCGCAGGCAGACCACCGGAACAAAGATATGCCGGTCTGGTAATTCCATAGCCCATAGCTCGTGCCTGGCCCGGATAAGAGGGCCGCAAGCCCTGCTATCAGAGCAGCAAAAAAACCTGCCTTGGCGATTAAGTACGATTTATTCATCATCTGCTTCGTCCTTTTCTCATTATACCCGAAGATTGTGTCGCGTCAGCAATAGTTTAGTAAAGAGAGACGGCCACCCTGCGACCTCTGCGAGACTTCACAGTCCATAAAGCTCCTTTCTTCAATCAAAGCCCCCAGTTATGTATAATAGGACTGTTGAAACTGTTTATGTCCCTACGGTCCTGCTGAATGTAATGCATAATTTACATAATTTGGTTACATCGGAGGTAATATTATGGATCATACGACCATCAGCGACTATATGGCTCACGGTTTTTGTTTGTTATGGGAGCCGCAATTAGTCTGGTTGCATGTTATTTCCGACATCCTGACCGGTATTGCCTATTATTCCATTCCGATAGCCATGTTTTACTTTGCATACAAAAGGCGTGACCTGCCTTTTTTGAAGACGTTTATTCTTTTCGGAGTTTTTATCCTTGCATGCGGGACTACACATTTTCTTGCCGCATACACTGTATATGTTCCGGCATACTGGCAGCAAGGCATAGTCAAAGCAATTACGGCCGTTGTTTCAGTTTTATCGGCAATCCTTTTTATTCCAATGCTGCCAAAGGCCATAGCATTGCCGAGTCTGACAAAAGCATTGGAAGACGTACGCCAACTAAACATAAGACTGAAGAACCAGCTGGACGAAAACCAGGTTGCCGCAAAAGCACTTGCCGACAGCGAGACGCGTTTGCGCTCCATTGTACAGACCGCCCAGGACGCGATTATTTCAATCAGCCGTGACAACGAGATAGTTTTATGGAATAAAGGTGCGGAACAAATCTTTGGTTATACATCTGATGAGGCATTAGGAAATGACATCTCAATTATTATGCCGCCAAGACACATTCAGCCTCATAAACAGGCCGTAGAGCAATTTTTTGCAACAGGCCGACTGAAGTATAACGGCAAAGTTTTGGAACTGTCCGGATTGAGAAAAGACGGCAGCGAGTTCCCTATAGAACTGTCCGTTGCAACATGGGAGACAACCGACGGGGTGTTTTTCACAGGAATCATAAGAGATGTCAGCGAACGGAAACAAATAGAAGAAGATCTGCATAAGAGCGAGCGCAACTACAGAAGTTTATTTGAGACCATTAATGACGGCATATACAGGTCTACTATAGATGGTCGCTTCACTATGCTTAATCCCGCAGGGGCGCGCATGTTGGGATATGATTCTCCTGATGATGCAATCGGGCAGTCCGCCATCCAACACTGGGAGGACCCCGAAGACAGAAGGCGTTTCATCGAGATACTGGGCAAAGAACACAGCGTTCGTTTTTACGCTATACGGGCGCTAAGAAAGGATGGAAAAAACGTACTTATGGAACTCTCGGCAAGATTGCTTACAAATGCCAACGAAGATTCCGTAGGCATTGAAGGGATAATGAGAGACGTCACGGCGCAGAAGCATTTGGAGACCCAGCTCCGTCAGGCCCAGAAGATGGAGGCCATAGGTCACCTCGCCGGAGGGATTGCACATGACTTCAACAATATCCTGACCGGCATAATCGGCTATTACGCTATTATTGACAGGAAGATGAAAACCGATGATCCTTCAAGGCCGCATTTATCGGTAATCAAAGATCTCGCGCTTAAAGCCGCTAACCTTACCAACAGCCTTCTGGCGTTCAGCAGAAAGCAGGTCATAGATGTCAAGAATACCAGCATCAACGATATAGTATTTAAAATGCAGAACATATTGAGCAGGATCATCGGAGAGGACATAAAGCTGACTGCTCAACTTGCTTTGGAAGACTTGACGGCAAAGGTCGATAGAGGACAAATCGAACAGGTCCTTATGAATCTTGTGACAAACGCCAGAGATGCAATGCCCAACGGCGGGACGCTGACCATAAGCACCCAAAAACAGGCAATTGATGAAAACTTCGTACGTGCTCATCATTATGGCGAAATCGGCAATTATGTCTTGATTTCGGTGTCCGATACCGGCATAGGTATGGATGAAAAGACCAAAGAACAAATTTTCGAACCGTTTTTCAGCACCAAAGAGGTGGGGAAGGGGACCGGACTCGGGCTCGCCATGGTATATGGCATCATCAAACAACACAATGGGTTCATCAATCTTTATAGTGAGCCGAACCAAGGGACGATCTTCAGGATATATTTACCTTTGGCCGAATCTGAGAAAGAAGGGGAGATCATCCCTGAGAAAATCCCTCTGCCGACAGGAAATGAAACAATACTATTGGTGGAGGACGACCAGTCTGTTATGAACGTCACAAAGTTGTTTCTTGAGGATTGCGGCTACAAGGTAATAGAAGCGGTGGACGGCGATGAGGCACTTAAGGTCTTCATTGACAACAAAGACAGCATTAAGCTTGTTATATCCGACTTGATACTGCCCAAAAAGCACGGCAAAGATTTTTACAATGATGCAAAAAAAATAGTGCCCGGCATGAAGGTGCTTTTCATGAGTGGATACACGGCGGACGTAATTAGTACAAAAGGGCTTCTTCCTGAAGGCATGAACTTTATGACCAAACCTGTTGATCCTGATAAAATGCTTCGCAGGGTCAGGGAGATACTGGATAGTTAAGATGCAAATCCATTAATCTTTGGCAGCGGATTGAACTTCTGCCAACGCTTCGTCCCAAGCCGGCGTAGTTTCCACTTCAGCAGAGAGATTTGGAAGGCATGGCCAAATAATACTACTAAAACATTTTCTGGTGAAGCTAATTCTCGATCTGCACTCTTCAATCAGGTCCTTGTGCCTATCTTTTTCTTCCTCTGACAATGTCTCAACATATTGATCAAGTGTCATAGACCCTCTCCTCTTCTTAATCATGCCGAAGCTCTTGAGTAAATAAGCAAGTGATGTGCCAGAATTATCTTATTGATTAGCGGCTATTTTTTAGATCTGATTATGTAAGAATTCCACTATTTATGGAAAAATTCCAGAACTCTTGGGCCTCATTTATCGATAGCATTAAAGAGGAACTTGAGGGGGGCGCACTTACACAATGTGCCTATCACAGGTCTATGATAAAACTGTCCCGACGGTGAAAGTCCGGCCTGCCGTCATTGTGAGTCGAGGCCCAATACGTAAGTGTACCGTCCCTGAGCTTCATTACTGAGTTTACGGCAGCTTCAAGCCTGCTATCGGCCCGGACAATCTTGTTCAGGTCAATTTCAACAGAACATGATAAGGCGTGGCCCTCCTCATAATGAACACTAAAAGGCAGTTCCGAAAAGGCAGCCTCTTCTTTCATTTCTTTTCTGTATGCTTCAAAGCTATAGACGTTCCAGTGTCCGGCCGGAGAAAAATTGAACTCCCAATATGAAGGGGAATTCCTGACAGCAAGAAAAACCTCAAAACAAGTCTGCTCCCACAACTTATCCTTCCTGTACCGCGACTCCGCCGTGCAGGGAATCAGAATTCCGTCAAGACTGCCGTGAAACTCACAGTTGACGGCAAGCATACTCGATGATCGCAGTATGTCAACAGTAGCTGTTACCGAGCTTACGTCAGCTGTTGCTGCAAAGGGATAAAGGGCAAAATATTGTTTGATCATTTTGAAACCGTTTTAGTTATTTGCTGTCTTCTGTTTGGCGAGGTTGTCGTTAATTTTCCTATGTCTCGGTAAGGGCTGCTTTGTTTTGCTTTTCTGAATCCTTTTGATAGTAGACAAATACCTTGTCCATAGTTCCAGCACGTTAAGCCCTCGACCTCTTTTTATCTACTAAGTATCCATTTGCATATTTGTGTATGATACTTGATATTAGCGTCTGGTAGGGAATGCCTTCTTCAGCGGCAATTACCTGAACCTGGTCCAAGTCCCTCGAAGACACCCGG
>JADFXI010000152.1 GCA_015233655.1 Nitrospirota bacterium
AAATACATGCCAGGGAAATCCTGAAAATGAAAGAGACGCTGAACGGGATTATGGCGAAACATACGGGACAGCCTTTTGAAAAGGTCCATGACGATACGGAAAGAGATTACTTCATGTCCGGTGATGATGCTAAGGCGTACGGCATTGTTGATGAGGTAATTGCTTCGGTTAAGGAGACAAAGGATAAGAAATAGCTGATAGCTGTCGGCGCCCTGAGCCGGTAGCTTTTTGTGGAGGTATCAATGGCTCGGAAAATCAATGATGCATCGCTTAAATGCTCTTTCTGCGGTAAGGGTCAGGATGAGGTTAAAAAGCTTATTGCCGGTCCCACCGTGTATATTTGCGACGAGTGTGTAGGACTCTGCAATGAGATAATCGACGAGGAACTGCATGTACTCGATAAAGACGTTTCAAAAAAACTTCCGGCCCCCGCCGAGATACACAAATTTCTCGATGAATACGTTATAGGACAGGAAAAAGCTAAGAAAGTATTGTCGGTAGCTGTTCACAATCACTATAAGCGTATATTCCGCGGCGCGAAATCCGACGTCGAGTTGCAGAAGAGCAATATTCTGCTGATCGGACCTACCGGCACAGGAAAGACGCTCCTTGCGCAGATTCTTGCCAAGTACCTTGATGTCCCTTTCACCATCGCTGATGCCACAACACTGACAGAGGCAGGTTATGTGGGCGAGGACGTTGAAAATGTTCTTCTGAAATTGTTGCAGGCGGCTGATTATGATGTGGAGCGTGCCCAAAGGGGTATAATCTATATTGATGAGATAGACAAGATAAGCAGAAAATCGGACAGTCCCTCAATAACGCGGGATGTGTCAGGAGAGGGGGTCCAGCAGGCCCTTCTCAAGATAATAGAAGGCACCGTTGCCAATATACCGCCCCAGGGCGGCAGGAAGCACCCGCAGCAGGAATACATACAGCTCGACACCTCCAATATCCTGTTCATGTGCGGAGGCGCATTTGTCGGACTCGATGCGATCATACAGCGCAGGATGGGGAAGGGAAGAATCGGCTTCGGTTCAGAAGCGCTTGTCAAGAAGGACAATGGTTCCGATGTGCTCGTCCATGTCGAGCCTGAAGACCTCTTGCGTTTTGGATTGATACCAGAGTTTGTCGGACGGCTCCCTGTTGTGGCTACTTTGGAGGAACTGGATGAGGCCGCTCTGATTACCATATTGACGCAGCCCAGGAACGCGCTCATAAAGCAGTACCAGAAGCTCTTTTCTATGGACAACGTCAAATTGAAGTTTACTGAAGGGGCCCTCTCGGCAGTTGCGAAGAAAGCCGTTGACCGAAAAACCGGCGCGCGCGGGCTGAGGGCGATACTTGAAGATGTTATGCTTGACGTTATGTATGAGATCCCCTCAAAGAGAGGCGTTGTCGAGTGTATAATCAGCGAGGAAGCGATATCCCACAAGGAACGTGCCATTCTTGTGTATGAAGACAGGGCTGAATCGGCATAAATTAATATGCAACAAGATAGGACTTGATCTATCGGTCAATGTCAGATCGAGTGTAAATTTACGCGCCTACTCCGCAGGAGTCAGAATAATGCCGGGGTAGGGCGCTAAACAGGTTTCTTCTGAATCGTCTGGGTTTTAAGGAGTGACGGCTTTTTAGTTTCCAACTTGCGCTGCGTTTCTTTATGAATCATCTTTCTTTTAAAACAGGAAGGCTCTTTGAAAGCGAATTTATACCAGTCGGTCTTTTTATCTTCTTCTGTTATTCTGCGCCCGCCCATGCTTTCTATAAGATCAACAATTTCTTTTACTGTAGGTTTGGTCCGAGCCATTTTGTTATAAACCTCTCTCTGTAGGCTTCGCAGTTGGCTTTTATGTCCTGTATTGCCATTGTTAAAGCCTGATTGTTGTTAAGATAACTATACCATATTTTATCTCTTACCTGCCCGGTGGCATCGAGCATGTCTTTATGCGGGCAGTTGTGCGCGGTGTCGTACCGGATTACATCATATCGTTTGCCATGAATCACACATACAAGCCTTGCGACAAACCTGACAACATTACCCTTATCAGTGCGAAACTGCACAGCAATAAAATCATTGTCTGTGATTTCGATGGTAAATTGTTCATCCATAGGCGAATTATTATAGCACTTAGGGGGGGCAGGGGATAAATGGATAGCGAGCGTATTCCCCGTGGTCTTGCGCTTACAGGTGCTGTAAATGCATTTCTTGACTATTGCATTTCATGTGCCCTGTGACTATTTCACTATGATCTCAAAAAGAACTCTCATGTTTGCCTTTGCCGCCTCTGAGTAAAGGTCTTTCGGTACTGCTTCATACATCACCGGTCTTGTCTTACCATATCCGATTTCGGAAAGCCTGTCAGGTGTAACGATCCCTTCTGCTACTATGTATGCTTTGACAGCATTTGCCCTTCTTTCGCTCAACTTTTGGTTGTACTCTTCAGTGCCAGAAGCAGACGTATATCCTTCAATGAGGACTTTGGTTTTAGGGTGTTCTTTCAGAATCCGGATATTCATTTTCAGTATTTCCTGAGCTTCTTTTGTAAGGGTTGACTTGTCGAAATCGAAATGCACGTCCTCAAGAGCAAGGACAATTACCTTCTCCTCAATCTCCTGTTCAGATATAGTTGGACCTGATATTGCGAGTATAACTTTTAAGGGTTGTTCATCAGTCTTAATCTGAAGCCTGCCCCCGTAGGTGACATTATAGTATTCACGCCCTGTCGGGTCATGCCAGCTTGGATCATCGCATCCACCACATCCCTTATTATTATATACTCTCTGAATACGATGCTCAAAACTATGATTGGCATACAAATAATGTAGTTCTTGACCTGATTCTACCATACCAATATCACATACCTCTCCAGCTTTAAGATTTATAACCCTAATTTCCCCAGGAAATTTAGTAATAAGCGCATTAATAATTTCATTATCGCTATGATTTGAGCATTTCATTGTTTTATTAAGAAGGTCAACAGATAATTTACCTCTTGCTTTTAATCTTTCAAAATAAGCATCACAGACTTTCTTTGAATAGGAAGAATCGTAAGAAATGGCCAAGTTGAAAAAAGTCTCTGTTTTATCAAGCTCAGAATTGATTTGATCGTTGCCGTAATGAAAGAAAGTTTCGGCAATGGATGCTGCAATAGCCTGCTGATAGGATTTGGCTGCATTAAAGAGATGGACAGCTGATTCAACCTCATTTCTATATAGACAAACTATGCCCTCATTGTTAAATTCTGTTGCGATTTTGGCACCATAGTCAGGTTTTTGTATGAAGGCCATATTGAAGCTTTTCTCTGCTCCTTCATAATTCCTAGTGTGAAGATAACATTTCCCTAAAAGAAAGTAAACGAGTGGGTTTGCAGGCATCAAATGGGTCTGACGTTCAAGGATTTTTATCGCCTGTGAAAACATTCCCCTCTGCGTCAACCTCTCTGCCTTCTTTAAGTCCTTGGTAGAAGCTATACAAGTGGAGGTCAACACTATTAAAATAATAATTGAATGGAACAACAATCTCATTTTATGCCTCCAAAATAAATGTTTCCTGAAAATCTATAGCAACTGTTCAAAAGCGAATTCCACAAAAGATATTTTATTTGCCAGGTAAGTCTATCTCCCTATGCGTCATTTTGATAATCCTTCCCGTAGAAGTATTTATTATTCTTGCAAAAAGATAAAGTTTATTTGTGGTAATGCTATAGGTACCAACAATACAATTTTTTACGGAATATTCGGAATATTCCGAACTCTGTAATTTACCCGGATTCCTCGTCAATGTAATCAAACCGTTTTCTGACAATCTGAATAAATTAGAAAACTCCACCTGCGCAATAGTATATCCACAAGCCTTGCTCAAATCACTGCGCATTAATTCGCCCATGAGCATGCCTGTCTTTTGTGGAACATACGATTGAACATCTACAAAATCTGTCACAAGAATTGTCTCATTAGCACATTTCCCTTCCTTACATGCTTCGCCGCACAACTCTTCGGCCATCGCCTCAAAATGGCGACCAAAATTAAGTTTTGTTATTTGTTCATCAGTATTGTAACGGGAGGCAATATTTTGAAATGAGGAGGACGATGCACATCCTGCAAAAAAAAACAGACTTAGATAAAGAAATAGTAACCTTTTTAATGAACGGCCCGAAATAAAGTTTTTTGGGTATCTCACGTTTAACATCTATCCCTTCGGTAATAAAAAACTATTTAATTCTCTGCAGACCATAATCCCCCCCAACAATCTTAATAGACTTGAGCATTCTATCTGAGTCAAGCAATTCCATTGTGAGGTTGTTTAAGGGTATTACAGTTTGGGCAGTTGAAACTACGGTACCGGCATCGATATCAAGCACCCTTGCATTTACTATAATATCCGAACCGGCGACTGTGTAGGTCCCGGTAATTATACTACCCACCTCATATTGATTTCTTATTTGTTTAATATCCCTGCTGAGTGAAAACTCGCCAGCGTCGGTCATGATTATATCTTTAACTAGCCTGACATCGAATATTCTCCAGTGTCGCACCTGGAGTTCATGGATTAAATTCTCAGAAATTACTCTTCCAAGCGATGATGTGTCCTTAAGGTTCCCCAAGCATACAAAAGAAGTAACTATAGCCGGTATTTTTGAGTATTTTTTATCAACATTTCTTTCGATCTGGTCTGCAAGAAAAATAACCAGTGAATTTAGGTATCCAACATTTGTACGGCTGGCATAAATGCCAATTGGCTCTCTGTCGCGTCCTGCGAGCACATCTTCTCCCAAGGCTGTTGAAACCGTGAAAAGTAATAAGCCGGCGATTATAAGGATGGATAATTTGTTCATTTGTTTTTCTCCTCCATGAGATAGAATCAAAGGCAGCCAACTGGCGCCTTTAAAAAACCGCTCTATGTAAATAGTTATATCAATGAGAACAACTGCTGCAATTATCAATTCTGTAATAAGGATTGTGTGCTACAGGCAGAGAATCGTTGACGGTTGCCAAATTAGTGATGCATCCTCCCGAGGGACACTCATTGCCTCTTGCCCGATACGTAATAGGATAATCAGCACATCTTTCTACTACTACCCCGTATGAATATGAGCTTTGGTAGCATGTCGAACTTGCACCAACGCATCCAGTTCGACAAGTTGTACAGCCGCTAATCAAAAATGACAACGATAGGAACGTGAGCAATAAGCAAAATGTATTTGATTTCATAAACAAAATACCTCCAAATAAGATTTTTATTACTTTATCGACAAAAAAGACAATAACTTAATAGCACAGTGTAATAATGGAGTCAATAAAATATAGCAGCCTGAAATTGTATTGACACAGAGGGGCTATAGGATAACTTCTATGGGTAACAGAAAGATCAATGTTGTTGGCGAAAATATCAGAAAAATAAGGATAAGTACAGGCATTACTCAAGAAGAACTTGCCTTAAAATTGTCACCATCTTGCCTTTGCGGCAAACAGGACATTTGGTGACATCGACCCCCGAGACCTCGATCCTAAGTTCCTGCCAAGTCTTAGGCTCAGATTTAACAATCTCTGTCTTATCACTGCCGAGAAACAGACGGCATAAAGCAATATGGTACTTGCGCCTTCTGTTTGCCAATAGTCAGATAATGAAGAACACCTGCTATGGCCGTTAAACGGAGGCTTGCAGTAGACTACCCATTTCTTATGGTAGAGTTTTCTAATGAATGATTCGAAGATATAGGACTCTGCAAGATGACTGATGCTGCCGGTCAGTTCAATCTTCTTAGCGTCGTAGCTTTTTTTGAGGTAATCAAGGAACTTGCCCCTGAAAAGGGCTGACATAACCCTGACCGGGATGAAGAAGTTTTTGCGCAGGCCACCCAGTGACCCCTCGTCATTGGACAGCCCGCCGCCGGTAACAATACAGTGTGCATGGGGATGATCCATAAGGTTCTGTCCCCACGTATGCAGTATGCTTATGAATCCTACAACCGGAATATAGCGCCTTAGGAAAAAGACGTGCCTCTGTTTCAGTCTCAAGGAAACACTGTATTACAAACATTACTTTAATGTTTTCTGAAAAAGACTAACAAAACTTCATTATCGTTAATGTAAAGTCGGCAAAAGAGTTTCGCCCAGACAGCAGTAAACATTTCTGGTGCAGTCCTTCTCCCGCAAAATTATGTTTACCTGACAGTCTACGGTATTCAACTTCTATATATTTTCAGGTATGTTCTTCTCATATCGATACCTATTTTTGTAAAAATCCGTGAGGTCGTTATCTGTCCCTTCTGTCACTGGTAGATCGTAATCGGTCAGTTGTCCCCACTTTGCTCTGGTGTTACCTTTTAATGTATCTTCGTCCATATTTGTCCTCCTCGTCATGTATATAATTCCGGCATTACCTTCCGCGGTCTCTGCATGGGTGCGCAGCAATGGCCGATCAACGCGCAGTCTTTGATTCTGTGTCGCTATATGTTCATGTAGCCTTTCAAAGATAATTGCTAAATCAA
>JADFXI010000153.1 GCA_015233655.1 Nitrospirota bacterium
CTTACAAATTGATTTCTCAAATCGCGAATTAATTGAACTTTCGCCTCACTTCTTACTGAATCAACAAACGCCCGATCTAAGAGGCTAAAGCTTTCAACCCATGTCGGTAAATCTGCGGACTCAGTTTCTGACGGTAAAAAAGCGGTTTGGCTAGATGGCAGCACGTTGCCAGATGATCCAATCAGGAGCGCAGGCAATGGGTTTCTCGGTATTTGCTTATTGAGCATCAACTTGCCAACATGTACGCCTGCTTCATGTGAAGAGACCGACTTTATGAATAGTTCTATCCTTTGAGATACATCTTCGCTTTCATACCATGGTATTTCTAAAGCACGTAGAAAGTCTTGAGCACTTTTGGATTCAGGCAGTCGAAGTATTTCAGGAAAGTAATCTGCCGTAACAATTTCATACCATATTGAATTAGGGGAATAATACACTTTATCTGCCGTCGCAAACGAGCCATCTAATCTGTAAAAAATATTACTTTTCTTACATTCTTCAATTACAGCATCTCTCAGTCCCATTTCAACAAGTTCAGGATCACAGTTTTCAATTCCGGCGAGGAGATCAAGCCCCAGCCATGGGTTCTCTGTTGTAGCTTCTTGCTCTGCTATTTCTACAATAAACTTGCCCAAGGCTCTTAAAACGTATTTATTAGCTTCGTGTTTTATGAGCCTATTTCTGCTATCATCTGTATCAAGTGATGCATGACATAATAATGGGATTGGGAGTGTTTCATCGGTTGGGAAATAGACGCATAACTTATGATTTGTTCTGCCGAGAACTCCTTCAGGCACTGCTATAGCCATTTCAAACTCAGGGGTACGCCTCAGCTCATGACTAAGCAAATTATCCGGCAAATGTGACTCTCTTCGATACACTGTCCAGAGATGATCACCATTACCATCGTGGATAAACAAAGATTGTCTATCGTTCTGTCTCTCACGAACAAGCTCCCAGGATCGATCAGTATCAGCTTGGACTATTATCTTTTCAAGGTGATAACAAAAAATTGCAATTTCGCCAGAGATACTTTGTAGTTGAGCGTTTATCTCAGCATAAATCTCATTTTGTCTTGGCGGTTGCGGGAGAGGCAGGATAATAACAGTATTGTACCCCTCTTTTAGGACGTCCAATGCTGCATGGACTTGAACATTATTGATGTCCGGGACGTATGGAAATCGCAATATTGAGGCTGGACATCCTCTTCCGGCCTCATCCCACCGTTCAAGTAAGTCTCGCAAATCATCTATTTCTGCAGCAAGCCTTCTAATTGTCTCTTTTGCGTGTGTGTCAGCAAAAGCAATTAAAAAATCTCCGCTCAATACAATAGGAGCAGGACTCCACGATAGCACTGATCTAAAGCCAAGTCCTTTATTTCCTATATACCGAGTGCGTTTTAACTGTTTGGGACTATTGTCGCTGATAACCAGAGATTCAATGCCCTGTTTTGTAAATGGATGGCCCGTGTTTGCTATGATAAAGTAATCTTTTGTAAGGCGAAATAATAGTTTTTTTTCATCTTCAAAATTCTCGCAAGCATCATCAGCATTCTGTAGTAATTCCAGAAGTTGTCTGCCTCGATAAGAATCGAGTGCACGCTGCTCTCTGTTATAGTGAGATGCTACCTCGGCAGGTTGAACACGGTAAAGCTCAGTTTGCTTCTTGGCAAGCTCTTGCACATAGGATAAGCCAGCGAACAACATTTCATTGTTTTTTTGCATACGATAGATCGTCTGCACTTTGGCACTCAGATGAATGGCAAGCAATTATGGAATATTCTCCTTGCCTATTTCACTCCGATCCCAGCAGCCTTTCTTGTAATTGGGTTTATTCTAACACTGGCGAGCTATATCTACAACCTTGGCTTCATTGTCCTTCAAACCAAGGGCGGCAAATACAACCATCTGTGCGGTGAGGTCGGTGCAGGCATAGTTATCCATTGTGGTTCTGATGTCGGTATGTCCGAGCACTCCCTGAATCGCCTGTATCGGCACTCCGGCTGTAGCCGCCTGCGATGCCACCGAATGCCGGGTCCCATTCTTGAGTTGAATCTGCACCTCTACTTGTTTACATGCCTCATTCCACATATTATTTACAGGCTTAATGGTATATGGTCTGCCTGTCCGGGGATTCAGGAATACATACGCCTCGGGGAGCTTGTCTGCACACAGCATTCTTAACATGGGGATCAGTTCAGGATTTATCATACGAGGCTTCACCATTCTGGGCTTGGGACATTCTCTGATTATCCGATCAGAAAAGGTTCTGGCAACAGTTATTATGCCTCTTTCAAAATCAAAGTCTTTCACTTTCACGGACCGTGCTTCTCCAGGACGTATCCACTGCCGTGTCAGGAATATGAATATTGGTCTGTCAGGCTCAGGGATAAATGAAAGTATTTTGTCCTGGGTTTCCCTGTCAGTCCATTTGGGTGGGGCCTTTAATACTGAGATAGTTGGAAAGACTTGTGGCTTTGTCTTTATAAACTCATATTCCGCCATGTCATTAAAGAAGTTCTCCAGACAGTCCCCGATACCTTTCTGGTATTTGGGGCTAGATCATCTGAATGTTGATTCTTAGAATTTACTCAGGAACACATCATTAATGGATATCAGTTTAAATCCTTATGCCATGACGTTTAATCTCAGCAACAAGAGGGTCTTCTTCGATAAAATCTTGCGATCTGAATGTAACAGGTTCAATATTCAAATCGATCTTCCTCCTTAGGCGAGATACACGCAAACCGTCCTGCCACCTATTTCCTGAGAAATCATCAGAGATAATGGCAACATCTATATCGCTGTCTTCTGTTTCAAGGTTGCGGGCGTATGATCCATAAAGATATATTGCCCTGATCTTAATCCCACTCGAATTTACCACCGACTTGTATTTTTTTACTAACTCTTTGATATTTTTTCTGACAGCCATTTGTACATCTCCCTTATCTGTTTTATGTAGCCTTTAGTAAATGATTGTGTACACATTTTATAAAACTCAAATTTTAAGTCAGGATAACGCGCCTCAATATTAAACCTGTTGACAGCTTCAAGCAATTCCCTACGTTCACCGCTCAGTTTGAGACCGGCTTCTTCAGCCAACAACAATAAATTGTGTTTGTAAGGCGCATGAGCCTTTCTACTCTTGCAGTAGTAAGCCTTGAGAAGTTTCTCTAATGTTAGATGTCCAAAAAACAGAGAATGTGCATAATCTTTATCTGCAAAAAGGTGCCCCATTACTTTGTAATCTTTTTTCGCAGTCTTAATCCAGTACAGCACCGTTTTATCCGCATCCATGAAAAATTATAACATACCGGCTCACAACAGGCGGTTCCCAAAATCGAAATGCTGAATCATCCCATCGGCTGATGTATGGAATAGGCGGCAAAATGTTGGAATAAGAAAGTTATTCCGGAGACGGATTGGAGACAGTTTTATATTCAGTCAGTTTCCTTATTTATCAAAGGGTTGTGAAAAGTGGCTATTTTGGAGTATCTTTATAAATCAAAGAGTTAGGAAACGGAGGGGGTGAGATTCGAACTCACGGTAGGATATAATCCTACAACAATTTTCAAGACTGTCGCC
This sequence comes from Nitrospirota bacterium, assembly GCA_015233655.1. GTDB lineage: Bacteria > Nitrospirota > Thermodesulfovibrionia > Thermodesulfovibrionales > Dissulfurispiraceae > JADFXI01. Next base: position 3,585 of record JADFXI010000153.1, read on the forward strand.
TTAAACCGCTCGGCCACCCCTCCAACTGCAACAGCATTTATACTATCAAATCTATAGGCGTAATATCTACTTTATCGCAGCTTTAGCAACGCCATTCCTGAAAGGGGGTCCAACTCGCGTGCGGCATTTACGCCCTTTATTTCCATGATAATCGCCTCTAGGACAAGAAAGGTTTCTGCTTTTTCTCTCATGCAGCCTGCTTTTACGCTATCGTGTTTCGCATACGCTCCGTGGAAGTGGAGCTTTGGTTCTTCGCCCTGCCAGAAGATAGTGCCAATCCCAACGATCTCATGGCTTTCGTTAAGTTCGCGCCAAACAGGCACGGGAGGCATTGCTTCGGTCTCGGGCCCAACTACGAACCTGCCGCCCCTCATGCCGCCTACCAGGTAAAATACGCCTGCCCTGACGTCCTCTTTTTTTGCGATCTCCGCAATTCCCTGTAGTATCTGGTCTCCGTCTTCAAATCTGGCTACAACTATTCTGCCCGGCTCACCGATTCGATAATTCATGACTCATCAAGCTCCTTTCTTTCTATAACATTGCTGCCGAGTTTGTTCTTCAGCGCCTCATACACTTCTTCAACTGATATGGAATCCATGCATCGTATGTTACTGCATTTTTTCTTATAGCATGGGGCGCAATCGATTGAGGTTTTAATAATAACATTCCCGCTTCCGTAAGGTCCTGTCCTGGCAGGGTTGGTGGGACCGAACAAGGCGGCAACAGGCACCCCGCACGCCGCAGCTATATGCATAGGACCTGAGTCGTTCGTCACCATAAACCTGGCCTTTCTGATAATGGAAATCATTTCTTTGATATCGGTTTTGCCGGCCAAGGACAGGGCCTTCCCGTCTGAGTGCGCAGCCGCCTCTTCTGCCAGTGCCTCATCCGCTTTGCTGCCGATGATGATGCTCTTTATGCTGAACCGTGAGCATAGTTGGCCGAAACGCTCGGCGGGCCAACGTTTTGTTATCCACCTTGCGCCTGGTGCAAGCACTGCGTAATCTCCGGCCTCCTCTTTCAATTGCAGGATTCGGGGCGATTCTTTGACCAGAGGCAGAGGGAATGTAACAGTGCCGGTATCGCAGCCCAGCGCTGAGGCTATCTTCAGATAGCGGTCAACGGCATGTATGTCCCTGCCGCCTGTTATTCTATGTGTGTAAAAGATACGGCTGCCCTCGCGTGCCTCGCTGAAACCGAGGCGGAAAGGCGCTTTGGTCGCAGCGGTCAGGAGACCGCTCCTCAGCAAGCCCTGCAGGTCGATTACCAGGTCGTAAGACTCACTCTTAAGCGCGCCGAACAGAGTTCTCAACTCTGATACCGTGACGTGTAATTTTTTTATTTTTTTCCACTGGTTCTTATCAATGACCCAGAGCTTCTGCACCATGGGATGGTTCTCAAGCAACCCTTCAAGCCCTTTTGCGATGACCCAATGGATTTCAGCGGCGGGAAAGGACTCCCTTATAACATTGAGAAAAGGCATGCTGTGCACTACATCACCGAGGGAACTCGGCTTTATGATGAGCAACTTTCGCGGGCTCTGGCTGAGCTTAAGTTTTTTCTTCATTTGACAGTATCATATCGACCACTTCTCTAAGGCCTGCGGCAACCGCATCGGCGTATGGCGAGGTCTGCTGTTTTCCGGTAGTGACCAGTATGGACTGCGCTCCAACCGTGCGGGCAAGCAGCATGTCCGCGTCTTTGTCACCGATGACAAAAGACTTCTTTAAATCAATTTTGTACTGCAGTCTCGCTTTCAGGAGCATCCCCGGAGCAGGTTTCCTGCACCCGCAATGGTCATCAGGATTATGAGGGCAATAATAAAAGTCGTCAAATCCGTGTTTCTCTGTAAAAAGGGCATTCACTTCTCTTGCAAAGGATTCCGTGAGCAGCCCCCTCGATATCCCCGATTGATTAGTTATACCGATAAGCAGGAACCCTTTGTCCCTGAGTTCTGCAAGACTTTCGATGCCGGGCAGCATCTCGAAGTCCTTCCAGTCTTTAAGATAGTGAGCATCTTTGCAGAGGGTGCCGTCCCTGTCGAAAAACACTGCCCGTTTGCCCGGGAGCATTTCTTTTATACGGAAAAAAACCTCTTCAGCAGTGACGGTATACATGCATCTCAGGTCTTTTGTCGCACAAGTCCGTTTAAAGCACGGGCTGCATGAAAACTCTTTTTTTATTACACTGTGACCTTCTGCCGCAGGGCCTGTAAGTTCAGGGTCTGTAGAGCCGAATATGGCCACTGTGGGAGTACCCACTGCGCAGGCTATATGCATTGGTCCCGAATCGTTGGTAAGCATTATTTCGCATTCTGCAATTAACGCTGTAAGCTCTCTGAGCGACGTCTTGCCTGCAAGGAAGAGTTTGCCTTCAGGGACACGCTTGTCTATCTCATGCGCAAGCGCGGCTTCTCTTTCGCTGCCGAAAATCACGACGCTGCCGCCGGTGTCCCTCTTGAACCAGTTGGCCACATCCGCGAACCTGGCCGGCAGCCACCTCTTGGCAGAGCCAAAAGTTGCGCCTGGGTTGACTCCTAGTATGGGCCTTTGCAAACTCGACAGCGCTTCGCGGGCCCTCAAAATCTCTTCAAGCGAGAGATGGATTGCCGGCTCCTCAACGTCTGCCGGGATGCCCGCTGAACGAAGAAGATTCAAATACTACTCGATGTGGTGCATCTTCCGGTCTTCTCCCTCAAAAGGCACCGCATCTGTAAGCAGCAGTCCTCTTCCG
>JADFXI010000154.1 GCA_015233655.1 Nitrospirota bacterium
GTCCGGCAAGCACCTGATCATTTTTGATGATCTTAAGCAACTCGGCAGCGAAGCGCGCAGCACTATAAGAGATATGGTCCAGACAAAGGCCGGGGACAGGAAAATAGTTGTTATCACTCAAGTTGTGCTTGACGCACAGGACTTGCTGGAACACATGGATGTTGTTGTACGCTTCAAGCCGAATACGGCAGAAATGCTTCATACCAAATTGCACGATAAAAGCCTTTAGATGACATTATAAAACATGGCCGGGCACGACTATTACTATATGATCACTGTCCCCTAAGTTGTTCAAAAAAGTCGTTCCCTTTGTCATCTATAAGGATGAAGGCCGGGAAATCTACAACCTCTATTTTCCAGACCGCCTCCATCCTTAACTCGGGAAAGTCTATGCATTCAACCTTTTTGATATTTTCCTCAGCCAGGAGTGCAGCCGGACCTCCAATGGAACCTAGATAAAAACCTCCGTACTTCCTGCAGGTGTCGGTAACCTGCTGGCTTCTGTTGCCCTTTGCTATCATTATCAGAGAGCCACCGAGCGACTGCAGAAGGTCTACATATGAATCCATGCGGCCCGCAGTAGTCGGGCCAAAAGAACCGGATGGCTTGCCTGGCGGCGTTTTGGCAGGTCCTGCATAATAAACAGGATGTTCTTTCAGGTATTCCGGAAGCCCTTCTCCTTTTTCAATTCGCTCCCTGAACTTTGCATGGGCTATGTCTCTGGCAACAACAAGCGTCCCGGACAGAGACAGCTGAGTGGTAACGGGATATCGGGAGAGTTCCGCCAGGACATTTTTAATCGGCTTATTCAAGTCTATCTTCACCGCGCCATGTTTGTGTCTCCCACTGTATTTGTCGGGGATCAGACGACCGGGATTGCGTTCCAGCTCTTCCAGCCAGATACCGTCCCTGTTAATCTTTGCCTTTGCATTACGGTCAGCGGAGCAGGACACGCCCATGCCGATTGGACATGACGCTCCGTGGCGGGGCAGTCTGACAACACGCACGTCAAGGGCAAAGTACTTGCCGCCAAACTGTGCGCCATAACCGCATTTATAAGCAGCGGCCAGCAGCCTGCTTTCAAGTTCTATATCACGGAAGGCCTGACCTGATTTGTCTCCCGAGGTCGGAAGACTGTCAAGGTATTTAGTGGAGGCAAGCTTTACCGTTTTAAGACATGCCTCTGCCGATGTTCCTCCGATAACAAAAGAGAGATGGTACGGAGGACAGGCGGCAGTGCCGAGTGTCTTCATTTTTTCTACAAGAAACTTCTCAAGACCGGCGGGATTAAGGATGGCCTTTGTCTCCTGGTAGAGAGCTGTCTTGTTTGCCGACCCGCCGCCCTTGGCTACAAACAGGAACCTGTATTCCGTCCCTGTTGTAGCGTGAATGTCAATCTGCGCTGGAAGATTGCAGCCGGAGTTTACTTCATCATACATAGTCAGGGCGGTTGTCTGAGAATATCGCAGATTATTGCCTGTGTATGCCTTGTAGACGCCCCTCGACAGATATTCCTCGTCGTTGACGCCTGTCCAGATCTGCTGCCCCTTCTTTGCATAAATAGTAGCGGTGCCGGTGTCCTGACATAGCGGCAGCTCAAAACGGGCAGCCACTTCAGCATTTCTCAACATGGCAATGGCAACGCCGCGATCGTTTTCCGAAGCCTCAGGATCAGACAATATTTCCGCTACCTGCACGAGGTGGGACGTGCGGAGTAAAAATGAAATGTCGCGCATGGCCTCTTCTGCGAGAAATTCAAGGGCTTCAGGTTCTATGAGCAATACATCTTTTCCTTCGAAAGACGCTACTGAGACATACTTTGGGGTCAGCAGGCGGTAATTTGTCGGGTCCTGTCCGAGCGGAAAGAGGTCGTGCATATTATGGCTTGTCATGTCTTCTCCGTTAGAGGAAGTCGCGCATGCTTATTTTGTATAATAAAATAAATTGTGCGGTATTATCTCGAAAATAATTTTGTGCTCAAAAGGCTTGAAACGCCGGCCCTGTACGGCATTCAGGAAGACGAATTATATGAGTTGGATGAAACGGCCTTTGAATTTCTAAGAAAGTGCTCGAGGCCGGAGGGCTGCAGCGCTGACGGTGCCGGCAAGGAATTCATCGAGTATTGTCTTTCGGAAAAGATATTGTCCGACACATCCAGCCCAACTCTTAGGCGTCCTGAGTCTTTGCCCGGTTCCTCTGCTTTTCCCTCACTGAGGTATCTTGAACTGCAGATCACCGACCGGTGCAATCTCAAATGCAGGCACTGTTATATTGATAAGCCTGGACAAAATGAACTTTCACCGGAGGTAATAAAGGATATTCTGTGCGAGTTCGATTCCATGCAGGGCTTGCGCCTGCTGATAACCGGAGGAGAGCCTCTATTACACCGCAGCTTCGGGGCCATAAATGACCTTCTGCCCGGGCATGGATTCAGGAAAATATTATTTACAAATGGGCTGTTGCTCGAAAAAATGGCGATTACAGAACTTAATGTCGATGAAATACAGTTCAGCGTGGACGGCATGGAACATGGACATGATGCCTTGAGGGGATCTGGAAGCTATAACATGGTAATGCACGCGATCAAGGCTGCGATAGCAGCAGGCAAAGCAGCATCTGTGTCGACAATGGTTCACCGTGAAAATACCGGAGAGTTCGCTGAAATGGAAAGGCTTTTTAAAGACATGGATATCAGGGACTGGACTGTTGATGTTCCGTGCCTTACAGGCAATCTCAAGCAGAATGCTACTTTAAATTTACCGCCGGAAGTCGCCGGACCGTTCCTGAATTACGGCTTTGGCGGCGGCTTACACGGCGGCGGCGAAGGCTATGCTTGCGGGTTGCATTTGCTGTCCGTTCTTGCAAACGGCGCGGTGAGCAAGTGCGCATTTTACGGACGGTCTCCGCTTGGCACTGTCAGTGAAGGACTGCGAAAGTGTTGGGAAAGGTTGAAACCGGTCAAGCTTGAGGAACTTGAGTGCGCGAGGCTGGACTGCAAGTTTATGGATGCATGCAGGGGCGGGTGCAGATATCGGGCATCGATTGCCGATAATGAATCCGGACCTCGCAAGAGGGATATATACAAATGTTTTGCCTATGGTATAATTGAGTAATCCGAGCATGAAGCCCGGCATTGTAAACCCCTTGAAAGGGAGGTGTTTGGAATGGTAATCAAGAAGATTGTTAAGAAGACGGCGACGACGTGCAAGTGTAAGGGCTCCTGTTAAATAGCGCCATCGTGACCTGCATATATATTGCGGGCCATGAGCTATGGGCCGAGGCATTTAAGGGAAGTAGTATTAGTCGGGGGGTGGTGCTTCGCCCCCCATTTATTTTGTTCTAACTTTTATTTTTCTTAATATCTGTGGGATAATAAACGATGCATATTAAAAGAGCAATTATTGCCGTTCTTTCAACATTATTGGTCCTGGTACTTTCATCGTGCGCTCATGTGCATGAACAGGCTTCAACGGTCGACGAAAGTGCCGTCGAAGTATTGCCTCCGGACGCCGACAAAGGATATCTGCAATACCTGCTCGGATACGAGTCTGAAATAATCGGCAACTGGGAGGACGCGCTCAGTCATTATAAGGAAGCTTTCAAAATCGACCCTACATCAATTTTTCTTAAGACGCAAATTAGCGCGATGATGGTAAAAGTCGGCAAATTTGCGGAGGCCACGGCCCTCCTCGAGGAGATCGTTAAAACAAATCCCGATTACGTCCCTGGTCTCATGTTGCTCGGTGACCTGTATAATGCTCAGAAGAGAGTAGATGAAGCAATATCCATATATGAAAAAGTTTCCCGTATATTTCCTGACAAAATAGAGGCGGGGCTGGTATTGGGCGTTCTTTACCTTTCGAAAGGCGAGTCCAAGAAAGCCGAACTTTTGTTGAAAGAAATAATCGGCAAAGACCCTGAAAATGTTATGGCCAATTACTATCTGGGTACTATCAGTCTTGAGAACAAGGATTTTGACAAGGCGGAAGAGCTGTTTAAAAAGGTCATTGAACTTAGGCCCTCTTTTGACGGCGCTTATTTGAGCCTGGGACTGGCAAGCGAAATAAAGAACGACAAGAAAACAGCCGAGGAATACTACAGGAAAGCCCTCGAAATGAATCCCCATAATCCTTTTGCAAGCGAGAGGCTGACACAGCTTTATGTAAGCGAGAAGTCATATGAAAAGGCCATCAAGGAGCTTGAACACTTACTGGGAGAGACCCCTGCAAATGTTGACCTTCATCACAGGATCGGACTTTTGTATCTGCAGGAAAAACAATATGAACAGGCGCTTGCAGAGTTCAGGATCGTACTTGAGTCGAGACCGCTGGACATAACGGTCAGATATTATGTTGTGGTAACACTGGATGAAATGAACAAGTGGGACGACTCAATTGCCGAACTGAAGAAAATCATTTCGATTGATCCAAAAAACTTCAATGCGTTCATGACTATGGGGGCCATTTATACAAAGCAGAATAATTATCCCGAGGCCATTAAAATATACGAGGAAATACTCAGTTTTGAAGGTAACAAGCCCGAGGTTTATGTCTACCTTGGCGCGGCATATATTCAAATGAAACAGTTTGATAAGGCCGGGGCCATTTTAGATCAAGGCACCGGGCTGTTTCCCAATAATGACGATCTGCTCTTTAATAGGGCCGTACTGTATGAAAAGACCGGACATTTCGACGATATGGTTACGGTACTGAAGCATACAATCGAGATGAATCCCGCGAATGCGGAGGCCTTGAATTACCTCGGCTACTCTTATGCCGACAAAGGCATTAATCTCGATGAGGCGTTGTCTCTTATTACCAAGGCCGTGGAACTTAAGCCGGACAGTGGTTATATTGTTGACAGTCTTGGATGGATTTATTTCAAGAAGGGACGGTTTGAAGAGGCGTTGCAAACGCTGTCTAAGGCCGTAAAGCTCGTTAATGATGATCCGGTGCTGCACGAGCATCTGGGAGATGTCTATTACGCGATGGGCAAATATGAAGATGCGCTCGGGTCGTGGAAGACTTCGCTGCTTTATGAGTCCAAGGAAGAAGGGCTGAAAGAGCGGGTCGAGGCGAAAATAAAAAAATTGGAAAGCCTTGAACATCGTGCACCCGGCGTCGAGAGCAAAAGGCCGTAGTGCATCGACGCAGTTTATGCTTACCGTAAAGGCACCCGCCAAAATAAACTGGTCGCTGTTCGTTCTCGATAAAAGACAGGACGGTTACCACAATATACTTTCCCTGATGCAATGCATTGGGCTTTACGATGTTATCGAGTTCGAGCTTTCCGACACTATCACCCTTTATTCCAGCCTTGACCTTCCGAATGAGCAGAACCTTGTATTCAAGGCAGCATCTCTGCTGAAGAACTATTCAGGTCTGAACATCGGTGCTCGGATCAGACTCGTCAAAGAAATACCTTCCGGAGCAGGGCTTGGCGGAGGCAGCAGCGATGCCGCTTATACGCTTATGGCACTGAATGAGTTGTGGAACATGCGCCTAGGCAAAGATCAACTCAAGGCGCTCGGGGCCTCGTTGGGCTCTGATGTCCCGTTCTTTTTTGAGGGTCCTCTGGCGCTGGCAGAAGGTCGCGGCGAGCAACTGAGCAGCCTGCCTGCCGCAGTGGCATGTGTGCTGCTGCTGGTTAAAGTTGATTGTTCCGTGCCTACGTCGTGGGCCTACGGAGCTCTTGACAGCGCAAGGCCGGCTCAAATCAGGCCGTCAAATGTTACGGCAAAAAAAGAGAGTATCGAGTTGATTTATCGCGCATTAGCTTCAGGGGATATTAGCGGTCTCGCGGCAAACATGCATAATGATTTCGAGGATGCAGTCCTGCAGCGCTATCCCGTTATAGGGTCTGTTAAAGAGCGAATATTAAAGAGCGGAGCAGTAGCTGCACTCATGAGCGGCAGCGGTTCATCGGTATTCGGTCTCTTTAATGATGAAGGCATGGCATTGGAAGCAGCGAGTCATTTTCCGTTTTATTTCTGCAGAGTTGTAAAGACACTTACAAAAAATGACTAATCAGGCTATTTAATCCGGAGCAATAAAAAAGTAGCCCACTGCCGGATAGTTAAGTCCATTGATAATATGTTGAACCATATATTATAATTATTGTTCATGTTTAAGGCGTTTATATATCACTTTAAGTTGACTGGTGATACTGCGTAACTTATTTGAGAAACGCAAGTCTTTGATTTTATGGGGCGTCGACAAGCGGCAAGTCAGCAGATTTT
>JADFXI010000155.1 GCA_015233655.1 Nitrospirota bacterium
GTTAGGGACCTCCCCCCCATAGCCCCCCAGGGGGGCACTAACCGGAAAGTATTTATATAAATTAAGGACGGGACAAACCGGTTCTTTCATGAACGCCGGAGCCGGCGCGGATCTTGTCCAGTAAGCGCCTCATTAGCCGTTCAGCCGTATTCGCGGGATTAGCGGACAAAAAAGTTGAGCATCGCGTTATTATAGTAAATGCTGAATAAAATATTCAGAGTGAGCAGGCTGCATATATGAAAACACTTGAAGAAATAAAAACGATATTACGAAATCACAAGTACGAGGTGATTCAGAAATACAAGATTAGTGAGCTTGGTATCTTCGGCTCCTTTGTTCGTGGGGAACAGAAGAGAAGGAGCGATATAGATATTATTGTGGACTTCTATGAAATTCCGGACCTTTTTAAGTTCATCGAGCTTGAGAGATACTTACAGAGGCTTCTGAATACGAAAGTCGATCTTGTTGACAAGCAGGGAATCAAGCCGCAGTTGAAGGATATAATTCTGAAGGAAGTTATTTACCTATGAAGCGTAAGTTCAGCCTTTTTGTAGAGGACATCCTTGAGTCCATATCCTGGATTGAAAAGTTCGTTTACAGCGAATGTACTTTTAAAAGGCCGGACGGAACTGCTTTCCCGGCTAGATCGAGAAGGTGCCTGTGGTGTGTGAAGAAAATAATTTGAGTCTTCTTTGATAGGTCAGCCAGGACTCTCAGGGATGCCTCCGATCTGTCGTCGTCGAAATTGACGAGAACGTCGTCAATAATGAAAGGCATGGGTTCGTTGTGCTCCATATATCTTTCAAGGCTCGCCAGGCGGAGAGACAGGAAAAGCTGGTCGCATGTTCCATCGCTCATGCCCTCGACCCTGACCTCCGGCTCATCGGGACCCGGACGGATGCCGACAAGAATCGGCACGTCGCTTTCATTATATGCCATCTTAAGCCTGGAGAATGACCCAAGGGTCAGTGATGCAAGAATCTCGCTTGCCCTGGCAAGGACCGGCCCCTGGTTTCGTGCCCGGTATCTCTCGATTTCACCACGGAGGATGGCGGAGGCAAGCTTCAGTCTGATGTATCGTTCGGAATTATCGACAATGTTGGCTAATGCCACTTCGGCCCTTTCAGCCGCCTCGGCGGCAAGCGAAGTACCGTCCATTTTCCTGAGCTCGGTTTGTTCGCTTCCTATTGTCCTGTCCAAAACCGAGAGTTCCTCTTCCAGGTCTCTTATACTGTCCCGGGCTGCCTTTATTTCAAGAGGAAGGGAATCGGGGTTTAATACCCCGGCATCTGCAATGAATTTCTCAATCGCTACACCGGCAGCATGAGCAAGGAGTTGCTTCCCAAGTTGCTCAATCTCTTCCTTTAACGACAGGGCCAGAGTCGATCGAGCCTCCACCTCCTCAATTTCTTCGGGATGCAGACATCCCGCCTGTCTGAGAAGTCCTTTAAACTCGTATTCCATCTTTCCGATGGTGTCCATAGCCGTCTCATAATCCTTCCGATGGCTTTCACGCTCCTGTTTCAGACTACCGAGTGTCGCGAAATGCTCGCGGGCTTTCAAGAGGCGGGCATAAAGTTCGGCCGCAGCCTGCTCAACGGGGCGGCCGGCGAGGTCGGGTGCCATTTGTGCCACTAAATCGCTTACTTCGAGTCCAAACTTCCTGCCTTCCTTTTCAATCCCGATAATTCGCTCCTCCAAACCCTGGGCCCTGTCCAACTTCTCGAACAGTTCCTGGCTTCTGTTTATGAATTCAACCGCAGCGGAAGGGTTTTTTATGTCCGGCTCAAGTCCTAACTCGCCAACCGCAGCCTCCCATTGCCTTTCCCACCGATCGAGCTCTCTTTTCGTAGCATCGAGAGTCTGGGTTGCTTCGGCAAGTTGTGCGTCGAACTCACTGATGGTATGCTGAAGACCTGAGCGTCTCCTTTCGATATCCTCGTTCATTTCGACAAGGGAAAGTCCCTTGTCAATCATACTGCTAAGTTTTTTTGTTTTTGAATCTGCGGACTTTATTGCATCGAATCGGGATAGACATTCTTCCAAGGCAAGGCAGTGCGTCGAAAGCCGTTCTTCAAGACGTCTCGCTTTTTCATGAAGGCCCCGGTTCTTTTCAGCCGCCGTCACCAGATTCTGATGTTTCTGAACCCAGATACGCATCTCGCCGGGGGATAGGGGGGCGATGCCAAGGAAATTCCACGTTCGATTCCATTGTTCCAGGAAGTTGTTTTTGTCGATGAGGATGCTTTCCTTGTCTGTCTCCAATTGGGCAACGTCTTTTAAAGCCTGATTTCCGGAAGCCAACCACAATGCCTTTTGCGTAACACGCTCCACCTCCCTGCGTAGCCGGTCGGCTATTTCATCAGCTTCACCGACGCTTTTTTCGTATGCCCGATCGAGTGGCAATGCCGGATAGAATGGCTTACTCCCACCCTCATCGGTCTTGTGCCCAAGCCAGGCAGCTTTTACGTGGAGCCATAGAGCATCGCGGCTTTTGCGGGATTGAAGCAGAGTTGTCTCAGTGGGAACGTCTCCTGATATTTCAAGAGATTCAACGTTCCGTTGGAGTTCTGAAATATCGCGTCGCTTATCCTTTATCAGTGATTCAAGATTGATTATTTTTTTCTCCATCGCGGAGAAAGTACGTTCGAACCTTTCCAGTGTCTCCATCGAAGGAATGGGCAGAGTCTCAAGCTCTTCAAGCGTGCCTGACCACATCGGAAGTTTTTTGAGTTCAAGCTGCGTCCGTTGCTCTGTCTGCCTTTGTTCAGTCCGGGCGTCAGCCGCCTGCCGCTCGAGTTCCCCATCCTTCTGCACATCCGCTATGGCTCTTTTTAGCTCTACAACGTCAACCGGCTCTCCGATATCCCGGAGTTCGTCCTCCGCAGAGGATTTGCGTGCTTCGAGCGACTGAAGCTGTTGCCCAACACTGCCAAGTCTTTCCGTCAGGCCTTGATGCTCTGAAGCCAGGGAGAGAATGTGCCGTCGTTTTGTAACGCTCAGGCGGAAGGATTCGCTTGTATCGAGCGCCGCGCCAGGGCGCAGATCCTTAAGAATATTTCCCGCCTCCCGCCGAAGACCGTTCATTTCCCCTTGCAGCTCCGGCAGGTCGTGCATGGCCTTTAAGTGGCTTCCGAGTTTTTTGTGAATTTCCGTGATGACCGTTTCCTGATTGAGTAACTCTTCAGGTACTTGCAGGGAATCGATCCTCTTCGCCGTCCGCTCAATGTGGTCTGTTTCCCTTTTTCTATCCCCCTCGGCATGTTCCAGTGTATTCATGATTTCCATACGATTCGTGGAAAAAGATTCCGGCAGGATCAGGACCTCTCCGAGTTTCTCCCTCCGGGCGATTGTCTCATTCCACTTGCCGATTACAGGCAGGGCTCTTTGAATGCGTTCAAGCCGGTTCAGTTGCGTTCGGAGAACCCGGAGTTTGTCAGACACTTCTTCTTTCTTGCGCAGTGCCGCATCGAGGCGATGCTCGTGCTCTTCCCATTCTTTTGGAAGGAGTGAAGCAGACTGAATCTCCTTTTTAGAATCCTTGTACTTGCCGATTGCGGCATTTATTGAAGCGGTCTGGCTACGGGGTTTGAATAATCCGTCCGCTTCCTCTTCGAGGCCCGAAAGGACCTTCCTGAGACCGCTCACTCCTGCACCGGCAGCGAAGAGGCTTTGGCCGAGGTCCCCCTTGCCGTCAACGATTTCTCTTCCGCCTTTAACGAGGTCTTCGTGGCCCAATCCGAACATCAGACTGAAAGCGGTCTCGTCGATACTGCCGAGGAATTTTGCGAGATCGGATTCACTGAGTTCCAACTCATCTTCGCTGAGGAGAGTCCTAGAGCGTCCTTTACGCCTCTGGAATAAAAGAGTCGTGCCGTCAGAGTGGCAAATCCGGGCGCCTATACGTAGCTTCCGGCCTTCGTGCACGAAGGTGTCCCTGGTTCTTTCGGGAATTCCAAAGAGAAGGGCTTTGAGTGCCCGTAGTGCCGCCGTTTTGCCCGCCTCGTTTGCCCCATAAACTACATGAAAGCCTTCCTGTCCCCCGGACAAATCAAGGCATTTCCCGGTGAAGGGGCCGAATGCCTTGATATTCAGCGAGACGATCTTCATCTATCGCTAACGGCGCCAAGCAGCCGGGAGATGAGGACGTGTTTAACGTCTTTCAGCATGTCACGGATTTTCTCCGGAGATTCATTCCCGATGCTGTCCTTACCGGCTTCAAGTGGTAGCTTTGCTTTTAAATTTACAATGTCATCTGTAATAAGCTGCATTAACTCCCGGGTATCGGATGACTCAAGGCTTTCTATATAACGCAGTAAATCTCCGAGAGAGTCATTACGCTTGAGCATCTGCTTGAGATCGGCCTCGGTGGATGTCCCTATTTTTATCTTTTCGAGCCACACCGCACCCTCGCATGCATCCGTTACGGCGGAACGGACCTCGTTTATCCACTTTTCCGGGTTCCCGGAAAGCTTTCCATGCGCCCTGCATGGGCCTGATATATGGACCCGGGCGGCGAGAAACCCCTCGCTTTCTTTAGAGAACTCTGCTTCCACGCTGCCCCGAACTCTGTCTACTACGTCCTCAGGGTGGCAGGCACCGGATACATCGACTTCACACATGGACCAGCGAAGGACGTGGAGATTCCGGTGTTCCATCGATCTGCACATACCGTCCCGGACGCTCACCAGGGTGCAGCCCTTTGGACCGGTTTCTTTGACGTGGCGTCCCTGAGTATTGCCTGGGAAAACGATCCACGGATTAATATGAAGAACTTCGCGCTTGTGAACGTGGCCAAGGGCCCAGTAGTCATAACCCTTTGAAAGTAGGGTCTCAGGAGAGCAGGGCGCGTAGTTCTCGTGGCCCTCACGCCCGTTTATACTTGTATGCAGCAGGCCTATGTTAAAAAAACCTTTGGCGGCGCCCGGATATGAGGAAGCCAGGTCTTTTGTTACAGCGCCCGTGGGAAGGCCTTGTCCATGGATGGCCGCTCCTACGTCGTCAAGGATGATTGACTCAGGGGCAGTGGTGGAAAGCAGCCTGACATTGTCCGGCATCCTCAAACTGCGTGTTATTCTGCTTTCGGCATCATGGTTGCCGGCAACGATAAAGACCCGAATTCCTGCCCCCCGGAGTTCCGAAAGCTGTTTTGACAGGAATAGGCCCGTATTGTAGTCTTTCCAGTCTCCATTATAGAGGTCCCCACAGATGAGAATGAATGAAACGTTCTCTTCGACGGCAAGTTGAACGAGGTTTATGAAAGCCCGCCGGGTCGCCCCGCGGATCTCCGCTACGGGAGCCCCCTCGTAACGGTCAAGGCCGCAAAGAGGGCTGTCGAGATGGATGTCTGCGCTATGGATAAATTTGAACATCGTTTGTCTCAATAGAGTGAATTATTTAACCATTTTTCGCTCATAAAGGGAAAGGGGGATTTGACTTTTTGCCGTCAAGTCGCTGTCACAAAAGTAAAGGGCAAAAACAGAGATTACCACGAAACACACGAAAAGGGGCACAAAACACACGAAAAAAGAATGAAACAAAAGCCTGATCAAGTCCGTTTTCGTGCCTTTCGTTCCTTTTCCAGTGGCAGCGGGATTGGATGACAACGTAGATACGGAATAGCTGATGAAACTCTCAGGGGCAGTGTTAATATTCTAAAGTGTTGATAGCTTAAAATATCAGCATAATTATGTATGGGCCGACAATCCCCGCTTCAAAACAAAGAGGGTGGTGCATAAATGAATAAAACGAGAAAGCGGCCTATTTCTACTATATAATACCCAACTCTTTGCCGATCTTCTCGAAAGCTTCGAGTACTATGTCCAACTGGGAATCAGTGTGGGTGGACATATAGCTGGTTCTTACCAAAGCCTTGCCGGTAGGCACGGCAGGGCTGACCGCCACGTTGACGAACACGCCCATGTCCTGTAACATCATGGCCATTCTGAAGGCGGTTTCACTCTCTTTGACGATTACGGGTATTATCGGGGTCTGGGTAGGGCCGACTTCAAATCCAAGTCCTTTGAAACCATCGAGCATTTTTTTGGTGTTATTCCAGAGTGCTTCCAATCTTTCCGGTTCGCTGTCTATTATGTCAAGCGCGGCTATTACGGCGGCCACACTGGCCGGAGGAG
>JADFXI010000156.1 GCA_015233655.1 Nitrospirota bacterium
AGTCGGATTTGAGCCTTTTAAGGAAATCAACCAAGATTATTTCTATTCGGTTTTCCTATGTATGAAACCGGAACTGCTTAAGGAGGCACCTGTGAACACCCAAGGCAACTTGAATGTAGAACGCATTGGGGCAATGGGAATGCCGTTGCCGCCAATTGAAGAGCAAGGCGATATAGTTCACTATATGGAAGAGAAAACAGTTCCCCTTGTCGCTGCCATCTCCTGCATTGAAAGTGAAATTATTTTTCTACGCGAATACCGCACACGGCTGATCGCTGACGTAGTCACGGGCAAACTGGACGTCCGCGATGCGGCGAAGAAGGTGCCGGATGAGGCGGCTGAATCAGGTATAATTGATGAGGATGAAATACAGACTGGCGATGAAGAGATCGATGATAGCGCTGAGGTTGAGCGAGAAGAAATATGACCACTGACCGGTTGCCGGAATACCTGATTAGCCTTGTAAATGAGCTTCGCAAACTCCCTAAAGAAACGGAATGGGTGGAGTTCAAGCTGAACGATGCGGAACCTGAAGATATCGGCGAGTATCTATCGGCGCTGGCCAATTCCGCGGCGCTATGCGGGAAGGCTTTCGCATATCTCGTTTGGGGCATTGAAGACAGTTCTCACGAAATCGTCGGCACAAAATTCTCCCCCAATGCAGCTAAGATCGGCAATGAAGAACTTGAGAACTGGCTGTTAAAACTGCTATCGCCAAAGATCCACTTTCGTTTTTTCGAGTTTGAACTGAATGGGACTTCAATTGTATTGCTGGAAATCGGTCGAGCATTCAGGCATCCTGTCCAATTTAAGGGCCAGGAGTTTGTTCGGGTAGGCTCATATAAGAAGAGGCTGAAAGAATTTGCGGAAAAAGAGCGCACACTGTGGCGCATCTTCGACCAAACACCTTTTGAAAAACTTGTGGCTGCTGAGGAGGTAGCTACCGAAAATGTGCTGAAGTTGCTGGACTATTCTGTATACTTTGACCTTTTGAAAATTCCGCTTCCTGAAGCGCGGGGCGGCATCCTTCAGTCGCTGGCTGCTGACGAGCTGATTGTCCGCACGGACGGTGGCAAGTGGAATATAACGAATCTGGGAGCCATTCTGCTGGCAAAGAAACTGGGGGATTTTCACTCTCTCAAACGCAAGGCTGTGAGGGTCATTGTTTATAAGGGCAACAGCCGTGTAGAGACTATTCGCGAACAGGAAGGCACAAAAGGCTATGCAACCGGTTTCGAGGGGCTAATCGGATTCATCAACGGCCTGATACCGACCAATGAGGTCATCGAACAGGCCCTCCGTAAAACCGTGCCCATGTATCCCGAACTTGCCGTTAGAGAACTGGTGGTGAATTCTTTAATTCACCAAGATTTTTTTATTACAGGAAGCGGGCCGATGGTGGAGATTTTCGGTGACAGAATGGAGATATCCAATCCAGGCAAACCACTTGTGAAAACTGAAAGATTTCTCGACACGCCGCCGCGCTCCCGCAATGAGGTACTCGCCTCCTTTATGCGGCGTATTGGTGTCTGCGAAGAACGTGGAAGTGGAGTCGATAAAGTGGTATTTCAGACAGAGTACTACCAGTTGCCGGCACCTGCTTTCGAGGTGGTTGACGATAATACCAAAGCAGTGCTATTTGCTCATAGGCCCTTGGCAAAAATGGACAAGGTGGAACGTGTCAGGGCTTGTTATCTTCATGCTTGCCTTCGGTATGTAAATCGGGATTACATGACTAACACATCGGTTCGGGCGCGTTTCGGCATTGAAACCTCGAATAAAGCCATGGCGTCACGATATATTAGGGAGGCCGTGGAGGCGATGGCAATAAGACCCTATGACGAAGATGCTGCCCCAAAGTTGAGAAAATATGTTCCATACTGGGCATAGAAATTTAGTTGACTGGTAGTTGACTCTATATGCATTGCTGCGGGGTATAAAGTAGGCAAATACTGTAAAATCAAGTGGTTAAGATAATAGCTTTTAGTTGACGGGTAGTTGACTGAAGAGGCCAAATCAGACGAGCCTAAAACATAACTCATTGTTTTTAAGGTTATCATTTACTTGATGGGTACTTGATAGAAAATTGAGGAGGGGGAGTGAAGACCGACACAAGCGAGAAAGGCCTCGAGACCCTTATCATGCGCCACATGACTGGCAAAGATGGTCTCGCTCTGGTCGTTAATGAAGGGGTGTCGGAAGAGATTGAGGCTGTTGGTGGCAGCGGTTGGTTTGCCGGGCATGCTGCCTCTTATGACCAGACATACGCGTTGGACTCAATGCAACTTTTTACCTTTATCAAAGCTACCCAGCCAGAAGAATTTAAGAAAATCGGTATTGGAAATTACAAAGACCCCAAGGATATTGCGCGTCTGAAGTTTTTTGCCCGATTGAGCAGCGAGATCAGCAAGCGCGGTGTGATTGATGTGCTACGGCATGGCATCAAGCATGGGGCTCTTTCTTTCGACATGTTTTATGGCACACCTTCACCTGGCAACGACAAGGCAGCACGTTTATTCGCTGCCAACCGGTTCAGCGTTACCCGTCAGCTCCGTTACAGCAGGGACGAAACGCGCCGGGCGCTTGATCTCTGTATTTTCATTAACGGACTTCCTGTCGCCACCTTTGAGCTGAAAAACAGCCTGACCAAACAAACGGTGGAGGACGCAATCGAGCAATATAAGCGTGACCGAGACCCGCGCGAGCTTTTGTTTCAGTTCGGGCGCTGCATTGTCCATTTTGCTATGGATGATCATGAAGTGCGAATGTGTACGCACCTAAAAGGCAAAGGATCATGGTTCCTGCCTCTCAATCAGGGCTGGAATGACGGCGCCGGTAACCCGCCGAATCCTGACGGTCTGAAGACCGACTATCTTTGGAAGCGCATACTCCTGCCGCAGGGCATCACCGATATCATTGAAAACTACGCACAGATTATAGAAGAAAAAAACGAAAAAACAGGGAGGAAGAAACTGACGCAAATATTTCCGCGCTACCACCAGCTTGACGTAGTGCGAAAGTTGCTGGCAGATGTAGCTGCAAATGGCGCTGGGAAACGATACCTGGTCCAGCACTCAGCCGGCAGCGGGAAATCAAACTCCATCGCCTGGCTGGCGCATCAGCTCATGGGTTTGCGCAGAGATGGGAAGGATATCTTAGACTCCATCATCGTGGTGACCGACCGGCGGATACTTGACAAGCAAATCCGGGACACGATCAAGCAGTTCGCACAGGTTGGCGCAACGGTAGGACATGCCGAGCACTCCGGAGATTTGAGGAAATTTATAGAGAGTGGTAAGAAAATTATAATTTCAACGGTGCAGAAGTTCCCTTTCATCCTCGACGAGATCGGAGACGAGCATAGGGGCAGGAACTTTGCCATCATTATTGACGAAGCACACTCCAGCCAGGGCGGGAAGACCTCAGCAGCGTTGAGCGAAGCGCTTGCCGACCCAGAAGACACGATCAACGATGCTTTACAAAAGCGCATGGAAGCTCGCAAAATGCTGACCAACGCAAGCTACTTTGCCTTCACCGCCACTCCGAAGAACAGGACTCTGGAGTTATTCGGAGAAGCATATCCCGGGGAGGACGGTAAGACAAAGCATCGCCCCTTCCATAGCTACACAATGAAACAGGCGATCCAGGAAGGCTTTATCCTCGATGTCCTGAAGAGCTATACACCTGTGGACAGCTATTACAGGCTGGTAAAAACGGTTGAGGGCGATCCTGAATTTGATACAAAGAAAGCTCAAAGGAAGCTTCGGAAATATGTCGAGAGTCACGATTACGCCATAAGGCTAAAGGCTGAGATCATGGTGGACCATTTTCACCAACAGGTTATCGGCTTAAACAAGGTCGGCGGCCAGGCACGGGCAATGGTAGTTTGCAGTGGTGTTGAGCGGGCGATCCAGTATTTTCATGCCTTCAAAAGCTACCTTCAAGAACGGAAGAGCCCTTATCAGGCAATAGTCGCTTTCTCCGGCGAACATGAATATGGTGGGGCTAAAGTAACAGAAGCGTCACTTAACGGTTTCCCCGGCAACGACATCGCGGACAGGATTAAGGAAGGCCCTTACCGGTTCCTCATATGTGCAGACAAGTTCCAGACCGGCTACGATGAACCACTGTTACATACAATGTATGTGGACAAGCCGCTCTCCGGTATTAAAGCGGTGCAGACGCTGTCGCGTTTGAATCGTGCACTTGGGAACATTAAGCGCGATGTGTTTGTCCTGGATTTTATGAATAACACGGAAACCATCACGGAAGCTTTTGCCGACTACTATAGGACAACTATACTAAGCGAGAAGACCGATCCAAATAAGCTACACGATTTGAAAGCTACACTTGACGGTTATCAGGTTTATACGCCCGAACAGGTTGAGAGGCTGGTCTCCCTATACATGGATGGAGCGGAAAGGGACGAGCTCGATCCAATTCTCGATGCATGCGTGGCTGTTTATAAACAATGGCTCGATGAAGACGGCCAGGTGGATTTTAAAGGTAAGGCAAAGGCATTCACCCGCACCTACGATTTTCTTGCCTCGATACTGCCATACAACAACGCTGAATGGGAGAAGCTCTCAATTTTTCTGACGTTCCTGGTGCCTAAGTTGCCTTCGCCAAGGGAGGATGATCTTTCCAAGGGCATCCTTGAAGCTATCGACATGGACAGCTATCGGGCCGAGAAAAAGGCTGCACTTAAGATTGCACTGCCGGATGACGATGCTGAGATAGGCCCGGCGCCTACCAGCGGTGTCAGCAGAAAACCCGAGCCGGAACTTGACCGTCTCAGCAATATTCTGAAGATGTTCAACGAACAGTTCGGCACCCTCTTTACCGATGGCGACCGTATTATGCGCCGGATCACTGAAGACATCGCCCCCAAAGTGGCAAAGGACCAACCCTATCGAAACGCCAGGAAAAACACGCCGGATACGGCGCGTATTGAACTGGACGCTGCGCTCATGCGTGTGGTCGGCCCTTTGCTGAAAGACGACACCGAATTCTACAAACAGTTTGTTCAGAACGAGTCATTCAAACGATTCGTGACAGACCTGGTTGTAAATCTCACCGCCGGATCGAACGTCGGATAGCCTTTATTGAGCTGGCGTGAGACATTTAGGCGGAGCATAACACCTGACTATACGTAATATAGTCTGCTTTTTCTTATGGTTTCAATTAGTTAGTGCTGATTTTCGATAGACAGATTGTTCATCTATGCAAGAAGCGGCGATCTTAATTTCACGCTTAACATAGCCTCTCGTTTATCCTATAGAGTTTTACAATTTGTGCCATATACTACTTTCTGGTAATATACAAGCAAATTGACCATATGTTATAACACAGTGTTTTTTTATGTATATCTTATGTCGATTTACGATTTGTTAAATTAAGCTCTTAAACATTAAAAGGAGTGACCTCATATAAAACATCAAAGACTGTTTTTTATGTTTTTCGCTGTGGCGATACTTCTATGTTGTTTTACTACTCAGTCTATTGCCTTCGCACTGACCGATAAAGGTGAAAGATCGAAGCGGAACAGTTAGTCAACAAACTCGAAGGTGGGAAATAATATCTATTTGCAATTTTCGGGAGGCTTAGAATGATTAAACAATTCTTATTTGTGGCAGTCTTAGTGGTAATCATGTTATTTGCATTAAACTCATGGGCGTCTCCTTATTTGTATGTCACAAACGCAGATGATAACACTGTATCAGCGATAGACACAGCATCCAACAAGGTCATTGCGACCATTACTGTCGGAAATACTCCAGAGTACGTAGCTGTAAACCCTGCCGGTACTTACGTTTATGTCACAAATAGTAGCAGCAATACGGTTTCAGTAATAAATGCTACCTCCAACACAGTCGTTACTACTATCACAGTCGGACAATACCCCGAGGGGATAGCTATCAAGAAGATGCCCCGGTTTTCGTTGAAGAAGGAGCGGCTCAGCCATTATCCTAGGCGACTGCCTCCTTCCTGTCAATATTTTTCTGTTGCAAAGCAACAAGCATTTTCGGTATATCCTTATAGCCCTTT
>JADFXI010000157.1 GCA_015233655.1 Nitrospirota bacterium
TCAGCTTTTTCTATTTCTTCTTCACGATGTTTTTTCTTTTCTATTTCTGACTTTTTCTCATCTATGAGTACCTGAAGCAAGCCTGCAGGGAGCGATACCTCCGCCATGGTGGTGTTATTAAGAATATCTGACGCCTGCAAGACGGCCTGCTTTGCCACAAGACGTAGTGGTGCATTTGGGTCCCACTCGAGAGGTATTGTAAATGTTATGGGAAAAGATTTAACGTTGTTAACGTTGTTAGTATTGCCGTTTATAATTATGCTTTGTATGCCGGCCCTGTCAGTAACTTCTCCGTTAGCCTTAACTATTTTCTTGCCATCGCTTTCCGCAATGAAAAAGCTGAAGACGTTTATTGTAGGACCCTCTCTTTTTACTGTTACGGTAAGAGTTTTTTCCGTCTTGTTGCCAAGCAAATCTTCAGCTCTAACAATGATTGTGTTCCGGCCATCATCAACATCAATATTTTTTTCAAAGCTGATTTCTTCCTGCGCTTTGTCAAATCGGTAAGGTTCATTGTTAATAAAGATCTTCGAAATTAAGCCCTTGCCCAAGGCCTTTCCTTTGACCTTGAAAAAGAGATTATTTATCAGTGGGGTGGGGGTCTGCGGCTCAAAGTTTATGACAGGTGGGGCAATATACTGTTTTTGAGGTTCGAGCAGCAGTTTCTTCGTTTTATTTAAATAGAAACTTGCCTTGGCCGACTCTTCCATGCGTAAAGATTCTTCAAGCTCCCTGATAGCCTGGTTCACATCGCCTATTTTCGAATAGCAGATGCCCAGTTCACGGTGTGGAAAGTAGTCAATGAAGTGCATGCCGTAAGTCCGCGCCATGCGTTGATCCTTATCCCGCATGCTGATAGCTTTTTTGAGGTCACTTATCGCTTTATCCAGAGATTCCCTATCAGGCTTTTCTGCCAAAGCCAAAGCGCGTTCGTAATAGTTCCACCATTTGCCGCGAAATGTGCCACTTTCACTGCCAAAGGTAAAAGAAGGAACTATTAATATAGCAATGAGCAAAACAGTGCTTATTGCTCTTACAGCCTGGGTGAGAAATGATCGCTTCGTTGCCATCTCCCTCTTTAACATTAACTGTCCAACTCTGGACAATCCGGCCCCTTTCTTTTGATAGAAAGAGGCCGGACCAAAAAACTAGAAATAATAAACGGCAGACACCATGACAGTATGTTGCCTAACGTCTAAACCTCCAGGAATATAATTGCTGCCACCGTTCAGGTTGTTTCCAAACCTGTACTGGTAAGAAACGTCAAAGGATACTTTACTACTGGAATATCCTGTTCCCACGGAAAAACCATAATACGTGTCAGTACCGGTCGTGGCAGGCTCAGGATCATAGAAGAATCCGACCCTGACAGGTATGACAGTTTTTTCTGGGAGAATAAAGATATATTCTCCTCCCAGCCTCACCTGTGTAGTGTCTTTCAAACGGCCATCGCTTATAGGTCCACCAGTGAGGGTATTGAATTTAGCACCCGTGCTATCCTTTATATAGGAACTGGACCAAGTGGTATGATAAACATCACAATCAAAAATCCAGTTATCAGAGTGACGATAAGCAACGCCGAGACCATATGATGCAGGCATGCTCATTTTTAGGTAACTTGAGGCAGCATTGATACCGCTATCACTATACGTCCCATCAGCAGCACTCTGTATCTCACGGGTAGAGGTTTCCGATTTAAGCCTTCCCGTAAAAGGGATCTTATAAACGGCTCCAATGGTAAATTTGTTCACATTCCACATTAAGCCCAGATTCGCATTAAATCCATTAAATTTTATCTTATCATTCCATGTAGTCGTGTCCGTGAAAGGTATCCCTCCTAGGGTTCCATTTCCTGTAGCATAAAGGCTAGTTTTCCAGCCGTTGTCTCCCAAAAAGTCTCCCCAAAAATTTAGAGTAGCCCCAAAGTAAAGCTCCGGCGTCACCTGAACGGCAAATGCTGGAGAAAGAGCATATAGATAGCCCGTTTGGTTGTAATTATAGACATCATTCATAGAACCGACCGCCCCGAAGTTATAGGTATAATTGAAATCAGCCTTGACCCTCATCTCATATAAGCGCTGATAATTAAGCGATACGGTCCAGTTTCTGCCAAGTGCATTAAATGGATATGCAAAACTGGCATAGTTGAGACCATTGGCGCTCATACTGTCACTGTTGGACAGCCCGGAGGCAGTGGAAGAACTATAATTATTTGACCTATTAAAATATGAATAAACTGCCGAAACCTCCGGTTTTTCAAGTTGCACCAGACCCGCAGGGTTCCATGAAGCTGCCGTCGCGTCATCAGCTAGACCGATAAAAGCACCTCCCATTCCTGCTGCCCTGGCGCCAGACCCCACTGGATTCAGAGATGAAGCAAACGGACTTGCAGTAGGATCATAAGCAAAAACAGAACTGCTGCAAATAAAACAAACAAGCGATACGAACATAATTCTGGAAAACAACGCATAAAATCTACTACTGATTGATTTCCTGATCATACATCCTCCTCCTTAGAATTAACATAATATACCTATAATTGTTATCTATGGAAACGACTTGCCCCTTATATCCGTTGAAAAAGCCGCACATTGAACATTATAATAAGCAATGCTCTATCGACTGTCAACAATTTTTTGTTGCTACGTCATACAGCATGTGAAAAAAGTTGACAGCGTGACAAAATACATATACCTTAATTAATGACATTTTTTTGTTAGGTGAGCCGACAAAGTAAAGGCTTTAAACTTACAAAGACATATAAGTGGGAGGTTTTTTTGAGAAAAGCAAATTTACTTTGGGTAATTATTTTTATTATATTTCCATCAGCTGGCTTATGCGAAGTTAAGTGTATTGATACAGAGGCAGAGGCTATTATCTTAAATAATGATACCCCGTCAGCTAAAGCTGAGGCTACAGCCCGTGCGAAGTGGGATGCAGTTGAACAAACTGCTGGTGTCGAAGTGAAAGCGCAGTCTGTTGTCCAGAATATGGCGCTTGTCGACGAAGCTGTGAGCAAACAGATCAAGGGAGTAGTCACCGGATTCAAAGTCCTGCGAGAGGAAAAAAGAAAAGACACAGTGTGGGTTAAAGTTAACGCATGCGTTGAACCGTTAAAAGCAAAAGAGGCTGTATCGTCACTTGCTCTCAACAACTCGATTGCTGTGTTCATTTATGGACGAAAACCAAAAAATGATGTTAATACCCGGGAGAGCGGCAACTCAACTTCAACTAAGGAAATGAAACATATTTCTAGGTCGAAGGAAGAATATGATGAGATGAACATTCTTTCAGAAACCATAAATGGCAGGCTGGCCGAACAGGGCTTTACTGTAATGGAAATAGCTCCAACGCATGCAGTTGATGCGCGGGAAATAGAGAACTCGATAAAGAGCAACAATTTCTTGACCCTTCGAAGCCTTATTTACAAGTTCCTTTCAAATGTCCTGCTTTTGGGAAAAGTAGATTATACAACTTCGACAAAAAAAGGGGAGGATATTGGCTATGGCCTTTCAATGCCTTTTAATAACGTTACGGTCAGACTTGCCTACCGTATTGTCGCCAAGAATAGTTCCGGCAAAATGGTTGTTCTTGCTGCGGGAAACGAAGAAGGCAAAGGGATGGCAAGTAATATTGAGGATGCAACAGCCAGAGGATTAAAAGACTTATCAAATAAAGTCACCCCAACAATTCTTGCTGAAGTAGGCCAATACATCAAGGGCGTTGCGAAAAAAATTGCGGTAAAAGTGGATGGGATTTCGGATATTGCCTCATCCTTTGAAGTCAAGGAAATACTCCAGAATATTGCCTGGGTAACAAACGTTGAGGAAGAGGGTCTAGGACAATTTGTTGTGTCTTATCAGGAAAATACCGTTTATTTGGCCAACAGTATAGCGCAAAAAAACAACATGAAAATAACGAACTTTTCACCACGATCCGTACAGGTGAGTTATCAAAAGCCTTAACAGCCAACACCATATCAGCTAGTCTTGGCTTCTCCTGACATGTCCAAGAAAGTTCTTGATTATCTTAAAGCCACTGGCCTCACAACTACGAAGTGCGACCAGGTGCCGTTAAATTGCATATGATACTATAATTAATTTGACGAAATAATCACCTTTGCTTCACTCAAATAATTATTGCCATAGCTCATGGTTTCACGTATGGTTTTGGCGCTCTCTCGCGATATGCTTATCATATTTTCCTTAGTTACATCCATGGCCGGAACGACCATGACATTATTACCCAGATAAGGATTTTTTACCGCCTGTTCAATAGAATCGGCATAACGCACAACCCCGTACTTGCGTATTATATCCGGATTAACAATCTTTACTGAATAGACGGTCACATATTTACCTGCCCCGCCCTCTGTAACAACAACGGGCAGTAATTCTTTTTCAAAATAACGCCCCCCAAGACTGACCACAACACCTGTTACAGGCTTGCTTGTGTCATAAGACGGGACAACAGGCTTTGGAGCAGGCTGAAGTTCTTTTTTCTCTGCCGGAGCAGATTCAATAGAGAATTTTTCAACAGGCACATAAGTCGGCTCCTTCTTCTGCTCCAGAGGCAAAGCACCCAGAAGAGAACTGTTCGACTTACAGTCAGCTGCATTTGGTATAAGACAGATGCGCATTTCGATCGTCGCTACAGGGCTGTCCCCGTCCCACTCTAAAATGCTCTTATACATCTGCGCGCCTTTAACAACGCCCTCGACCCTGGATCGGACCACATCACCCACGAGCATCATATCCTGAACCATGGTTTCACCATCTATACGTACACCTTTTGTAGTTTCGGCCAAGGCTCGCAGTGCAAGCACCTCTGCTGCCCTTAGTGCCTTGATTCTGTCCTTTGCCCTATTGCCGCTAGGTGGGGCCGTAGCCTGGGCGATGCCGCTGACATAGCCTCCAACCCAATTTATTTCGCCTTTCGACTCTTCGTCTGCAAATACAAAGGGCGCAAATATGAGACTTGCCACAAGGAGAATGACGAACGCCATACACTTGGTCCTCATACAAATAAACCTCCTATTTTATTTCAACGAATTAATTTGTCACGGATTGCCGTTCCTGTGTCGATCCGATATCGCCTGGCTTCACAAGTCTAATATTGAAAGATTCATCAACCAGTGAAATCCTTGCATCCCATTTTATAGGATGAAGCGAATCATCGAGTTCTGCCTCTGCAATCGCTATGTTAAGTTTCTGTCGATTTATCTTATCGCTCACAGGGTCTATACTGGAATAAACAATGCCGCTAAAGCTCCCACAGTCCTCTATATGAGGAAAAGCCGGGAAAGCTATCGTCAAGGACTTTCTACCGGGATCCATTGATTTTATATCAACAACCCATGCGGCCACAATGTCCCTGCTCTTGGCATCGGCCTGAGCGCAAGCCCACAAAACGCTTCTCGGCAACGATTTACCTGCACCTGGCTCAATCATCTGCAACCGGGCCTTGGCGGCAATGTGTGCCTTTGGAAAATCGACCGACTTGTCCAGCTCCAGAGGAACTGTGCCTGATTCCAGTTTAGTGTAGGTTTTTCTGTCAATCATATGAAGTTTATATGCCACTACGAGCCCTTCACCCTCGGTGCCTCTTCTTGCCTGAGAACCCACCCCTGCCGAAAAGTTTGCGCTTCCGGCATTAACACCCATCCCTGCATTTATACCTGCTTTATTTTCTTTTTGGTCTTTTATTCTAAAGTTTTTCAGACGTAAGGCCTCGGTGACATATGGCAGATCCAGTTCAAAAGGTATGTCAGCATAAGAAATGGCGCTAATAACTTCAAGTCCTTCCAGTTTTGCCTTC
>JADFXI010000158.1 GCA_015233655.1 Nitrospirota bacterium
CCGGTTTATATGCTCCGCAATAAAGGCATTCTTTTTTCATAATGACCTCCTTTGCCGCGTTGCACTTTATCTATCTGATTTAGGATAAAACTTATCCTGTTTTAATGTCAACGGAGTATTGTATTGCACTGTCTGTCCCACTACCAAAAGTAAACGTATGGCCGCTATAATGAAAAGATGGACCTAATCGAAAAAACCTTTCATACGATCCGGAAATATTCCATGCTCGCCGGCAGAGACGGAGTGCTCGCCGCCCTTTCCGGCGGGGCCGATTCCGTCTGTCTTTTGACAATCCTTTGCGGCCTTCGAGAGCGGCTTGATATCAATATACATGCAGCATATATAGACCACGGGCTCAGGCCGGATGAAACCCCGGCTGAAATCAGTTTTTGCAGAGATTTATGCGGGTCACTGAAGGTCCCTTTTTCATCTAAATCAATAGACGTCAAAGCCTTTGCCGCTGAGCACGGCATGAACAAGCAGGAGGCTGCCAGGGAACTGCGTTATAAGGCCCTTGAAGATACCGCACTGACTGTAGGGGCAGCCAGGATCGCGCTCGGACATACCGCTGACGACCAGGCAGAGACTGTTATTATGCGTCTGTTTGCAGGGTCAGGGACATTGGGGCTCTCAGGCATCCCACCGGTCAGAAAAAACATAATCAGGCCTCTTATAAGCGTAACCAGAAAAGAGATTGAAGGCTTTCTTGATGCCGCACACATCGGATTCATCACAGATTCATCCAACCTCAAAGACAAATACATGAGGAACAGGGTAAGACAATCGGTTATGCCTGCATTGAAGGCCCTCGCCCCCGACGCAGTAAGAACAATTGCAAGGACTGCGGACATCCTGAGGGAGGAGGACCTCTATCTCGAAAATCAGGTGACAAAAATCCTCATGAAATTAATCAGCCGAAAGTCGGACACTTCCATAGAATTGTTCGTAACGCCTCTTGAAAAAATAGAGAGACCGCTTGCAAGGAGAGTATTGAGAAGGGCCGTAAGCGCCGTAAAAGGGTTGAGAGGAATTAGTTTCTCTCATATCGAGGCAATGCTCGACCTGATGAAAGCAGGCCGTGCCGGAGACAGGACCTGCCTTCCGCAAGGCATAAGGGCCATAAAGGGTTATTCGACATTTATCATCACCTGCGACAGCCCTCAAAGGCTTGATTCATATATTGTCAAAGGGCCAGGAGACGTTGTAATCAATGAGGCTTCTATTGTGCTCACATGCGCATACATTGATGCGGCCAATGCAGATAACGGCCAATTTAACTGCGATGGCAAGAAACTGGCTGTATTCGACACCGCCAAACTGCATTTTCCCCTTACGGTCCGTTCACGAAAACCGGGAGACGCCTTTTTTCCATCCGGCTTCGGGAAGAAAAAAAAGCTCCAGGACTACTTTGTCGACGAGAAGGTGCCTAGAGATATTCGGGACAGTGTCCCTCTCCTGATAAACGATGAGGAAATTGTCTGGGTCATCGGATACCGTGCCGATGCTCGTTTCATAATTGATAAAAATACCGTAAACGCGCTAAAATTTGAGATAACTTTATTAAACAAATGAAACGGAGGAAATATATGCAACACAGATTACTTTTGGTAAATAGACGCGTTAACGCAGGCAGGCTCGTTGCATGTCTGCTGCTTCTCCTGTCGTTGAGTCTTGTACTCCCCACTACTGTCAGGGCGGACATTAATGAAAAAGACGCTACGGATGTGCTCGCAAAAATGGGGGATGCGATGGCAAGGATCGCCGAAAAGGTGACTCCTGCCGTGGTAAACATCTCGACGTCAAGAACAGTTAAGACCCCTGCTAATCCCTTTTTCAATGACCCCTTTTTCAAAAGGTTCTTTGGAGAAGGAACTGAGGGCGGCCAGAAAAGAAAAGCCACAAGCCTCGGTTCGGGATTCATAGTAAAGTCTGACGGCTATATAATTACGAACAACCATGTTATCGAGGGGGCCGAAGACATTGTCGTCAAACTCTCAAATGACAAGGAGTACAAAGGCAAGGTCATAGGTATCGACTCGAAGACGGACGTTGCAGTTATAAAGATTGAGGAAAAAAATCTGCCTACGCTTCCCTGGGGCAACTCGGACAGTTTGAAGCCCGGCGAGGTGATACTTGCCGTAGGCAACCCATTCGGACTTAACGGCACCATTACTATGGGCATAATAAGCGCGTTGGGCAGAGTGAATATGGGCATCAGCGACTACGAAGGTCTGATTCAGACAGATGCTGCGATAAACCCCGGAAATTCCGGAGGGCCCCTTGTGAACGTCAGGGGAGAAGTCGTTGGCGTGACAAACGCAATATTCAGCACCAGCGGAGGTTATCAGGGGATAGGCTTTGCGATTCCTGCCAACATGGTGAAGAGCGTGATGGACAGCATTATCAGTGAAGGCAAAGTGGTGCGTGGATGGCTGGGCGTCCAGATACAGCCGCTGACACCCGAACTCGCAAAACAGTTTAACCTCAGAGATGAAACCGGCGTCCTGCTGGTGGATGTTGTTGAAGGAGGCCCTGCCGAGAAGGGCGGCCTGAAAAGAGGCGATGTGGTCGTAGAGTACGAGGGCAAGAAGATAGGCGATCCGTTCCATTTCAGAATTATGGTTGCTGAAACAAAACCAGGCAAGCTGGTGCCTATAACTATAATCAGGGACGGAAATCTGCTGACGGCCAACGTCACGATCGGCGAACTGCCGGGTGAGCCTCAATCTGTCTCAAAGGCCGAACTCGATAATGCCTTAAAGGGTGTTTCAGTGCAGGAACTGACCGACGAGTTTCGCCAGAAAATGAACGTACCTGCAAAGGAAAAAGGCGTTATAGTAAACAACGTAGCAGAGGACAGCCCGGCGCTCGGGATACTTAATAAAGGAGATGTGTTACTCGAAATAAACCGTAAGCCGGTAGGTAACATAAAAGAATACAACAAGATTATGTCAGGGATAGAGACCAATCAGAATATACTTGCGCTTATCATTAGAAACGGAGTTCGCCAGTACGTGACAGTACCTGCGAAGAGTGCAAAATAATACAACTTCCTGAAAAGTCCATATGCCGCTTCACACGGCATATGGACTTTTTCTTCAAATCCTACATTAGTCGGACCATCACTTCACTGCTCATAACGAGTCCTTTTGTCGTCAGGCGGAGACGATTATCTTTTATCTCGATCAAGCCGTGCCCGGCGAGTTCATCCACAGCACTCTTTTTAAGTGACATGCCGCTTTCGGCAATCGTATCAAGGTCGATCCCCTCGGTTTTCCTCAGTCCCAGGAATATCATTTCCCTGAAGGCATCCTGCTCGGTAACATATATTTCCTCGTCTACCGGCATAACCTCATTTTTTACAGATTCCATGTAGCGGGCGATATCACGTTTGTTGCCTGTGCGCATGCCGTTAACAAATGAATGCGCAGCTGCACCGATTCCAAGATATTCTCCGCGGTCCCAGTAATTAAGGTTATGAATGCTCTCGCATCCCGGTTTGGCAAAGTTGGATATCTCATAATGACGATAACCATGCGACTGCATCATGCGCACCGCCTCATAATACATACCGATGACAAGCTGCTCTTCAGGAAGCTCGTAAAAGCCATTTGCCAGCCTTGTATGCAGTCGTGTGTTTTCTTCAGGTGTCAGTTCATAGGCGGAAATATGCTCGGGCAAAAGCTCAAGCGCCCTGAGCATGGTATCCTGCCATACTTCCATGTTCTGGCCCGGGATACCGTATATCAAATCGAGAGATATATTATCAAAACCGGCTTGCCTTGCCGACTTTACGGCAGATAATGCGTCCTCCGCATTATGGCTTCTGCCGAGCGTGCAAAGCTCTCTGCCTGAAAGAGACTGCATGCCTATGCTGATACGGTTAATCCCGGCTTCCCTCAAACCAGCAAGTTGCCTGTCCGTAATAGTGCCCGGATTCGCCTCAATAGTTATCTCGGCCCCCTGGACAATTGAGAATATCTCCCTGGCCCCGGACAAAAGCGCTGATACTTCTTCAGCAGAAAAAAGGGTCGGCGTGCCTCCACCCAGATAAACAGTACGTAAGTCCCCGGCGACCTCGCGCCTGAGGGCCATTTCATCCAACAAGGCGACCGCATATTCTTTAATTTCGTCTGAGCCGGTACGCGCCACAGGGATCGAGTAAAAATCGCAGTAATCGCATTTAGCGACGCAGAAGGGGACATGTATATAAAGATAATGGACCATTAGTTGAAAAGTTGCTCTTACAGTTTATCGTATTTCTTTGCGGAGCCTTTAGATTTTTCGACAGGGTATTTTGCTTCATTCTTCTCTATCTTTTTTTCCATCTCATCAAGCAGATCGATGCCGAGGTCGTGCGAGAGTATAGCAACATAAATAGCGATGTCGGCGATCTCCTCCCTGACGCGCGTCAGCCCGTCCCCGGCCAGGTACCGTTTTATCTCGTCATCGTCTTTCCATTGAAACTCTTCCAATAGTTCGGCTGCCTCAAGAACAATAGAGATCGCCAGGTCCTTAGGCCGGTGAAACTGTTCCCAGTCCCGTTCCCTGCGGAATGTCATCAGCTTATCTATGATTGCCCGAAGTTTTTCGCTCATGGACTTATTATCTCACAGTTCATTAACCAGCGCATGCAAAACCGGGTACTCATCAACAGCAATTGCCGCCTCTTCCTTAAGCATCCGTAACGCTTCCGGTACATGCTTCAGAAAAAACTTCTTGCCTTTTACGGCAGAGAGGAAACCGTATGCGCCCAAAGCCTGCATGTGGCGCTGCAACCGGCAGGTCAGCAACGTTTCCATGAATTGCCCGGCATCGAAGCCCGGGCAGCATTCGGCGGTCATGCCGTCCGTATAATAATTCAAAAGGCGTGTCCTGATCGCATCATCCAGCCGGCAGTAAGGGTCCCATAGCAGCGAAACCACATCGTAGGCAGGAGGTGCCATACGCGCACCCTGGTAGTCAATGAGTCTGAGCTTTTCATTTTCGAGTACCATAATATTCTGTGACTGAAAATCGCGGTGGACAATCGTCTTGGGAAACGCATCTGCCTTCAAAGCAAGTCCCTTGAATTCATCCTCCAACGCCTGCCGGTTTTTGAGTGCCATCCCCCTGGTCCCTTCAACGAACCTCTCGGTGAAATATGCCGTCTCCCACCGCAGGTGATTATAATCAAAGGCCCTGCCGGCTAGGAGCGGGCATTCGGCTACATGGCTTGTTATCCGGGCATGCAGCTTTATCAGCATATCAAGCGCCTTACGATAAAGCAGTTCGACATCACCTCTTTCGCGCGGGCACTTCAACCAGCTATACAAAGACATGTCCCCGAGGTCTTCTAAAAACGCCTTCATCTTTTCAGCATCAGCACTGATGATTTCCGGAACAGGCAGAGCGTATTTGCGGAAAAAGCGCGTGTATTCCAGATGCCTTACAAAATCCTGGTCGCCGGCCGCACACTGCATCATGACTGCCGAAATGCCATCCTTCTTAACCCTGAAATACTTTCTGTCGGAACCGCCAATACCTATAAGATTTCCATTATCTCCTGATACTTCCTTGCCGCATTCAACAAAAGGGACCTCGAATCCGGTCCCTATGATGCAGTTTTCATAGGTGCCCTGCTCAAGTATGCTGCCTGGCAGAATTATGCAATTCCTTAGCGATACTCCATGGCCTATAAGGCATCCCTCTTCGACCGATATATGACCGTTGAACGACGTATCAGCACAGCCTTCTGCCCCGGAATGAAAATAGAGCGTCTCGCCATCAGATTTTAATGCGTCAAAAACA
>JADFXI010000159.1 GCA_015233655.1 Nitrospirota bacterium
AGCGCATTGTTCCAAAGAATAAGCTTGGGGCTGCTCCCGCGTTTTCTTATGTGACCCTGTGAAAAAAGCTCCAGACCGCTTACCAGAAAAGCAGACTCGAGCAGCCTTAAATAATGGGCTAACGTGGTAGTGTTGCCGGCATCCTGAAGTTGTCCAAGCATCTTATTATATGAAAATATCCGGGCCGGGAAAGTTGCCGATAGGGCAAACAGATGCCTCAGCAGGGCAGGTTTAGTGATTTTTTGCATCTGCAGCACGTCACGAGCAAGGACCGTCTCAATAAGGGAATCGGCGACATACTGTTTCCACTGGTGTTCATCATGTACAAAGACGGCGGCCCCAGGATATCCGCCGAAGTAAAGCCATGTTCTCAAATCCCAGCCGAAGGCGGTAGAACACTCGGAAAATGACCAATGAGGGCACCGGGTCAGGAAGAAGCGTCCGGTCAGACTTTCAGTAAGCCCCTCCTGCAGCAACAATGCCGAGGACCCAAGAGCCAGCAATCGAACATCCTTTCCTTGCTCTTGAACTCGGTCCCAATGCAGCTTAAGGCTTTCGCTCCATCCTCTGACCTTCTGAATTTCATCAAGCACAAGGAATACTGTCTTTTTTGTTTTAAGCACCTGAAGTTCTGCGATGCGCCATTGAGTCTCTATCCATTCTGGACCGGGAGGTAGAGGGCTATCCGCGGAGGCATACACAGAAGGAAAGGGAATCTTCTTAATCACCTGCCTGGCGATGGTTGTCTTGCCAACCTGTCTCGGTCCGATAAGAACCTGGAAAACCGGAAGTTTTTTCTTGAGTGAAGCTGTGAGTATCTTTACAATAGGCCTTTCAAATTCCATAGTGAAAGCTTACCATTGACAGAAAGTAACTGTCAATAATACTCAATGACTGAGTAATAATACTCAATGAGGCCAACAGCAGGTGCTTGAGTCACTTCAGTTGTATGCGGAAAAAAATATCAAATTTGGGGACGCGATGATCCTTGTGAAATCGAGGATCTCAGGCATACGTCCTATCTATACATTCGACAGGAAAGACTTCGGGAAATTTTCTGATGCAGAAATACTTTAGGATGTTGCCACCGCGCCCCTAAATCTACTCAACATACAATTCGACAAGATGTCTTGATTGGAAAAGAATACTATAGTCCCCGGATGTGATAGAATTTTCGACCAGCTTGGTAATGTCTGTTTGTTGTGCAGCGTTAGCATTACTTGTACTGCCGGAATTTAAATCTTTCGCTTTTTGAGAGATAGTAACACGGTCATTAGGTGAGGACTGCTGTTCTATATTCGCCGTATGGGCCGCAGTAGGGGCTGAAGTAGCCTTGGCAGCAGATACATTTGACAATCCATTTATCTGCATTTGCACTCCCCGATTAATATTAACAACTAATCCATATATGATAATAATAATCTATTATTCGCTTGTTGTCAAACGGAAAATGAGTTCTTTTTCTGCTCATCAAACCGCCGATTTTACAATTTGTGGCATATACTACTTTCGGGTAACATACAAACAGATAGTCAATATGTTATAAATCAATGTCATGTCACACGTAATTTGTGAGATGGGGCTTATAATGATTGCCGATAGTATACTTTCGGACAGGGAAAATGTATCATATCTGTGATTTCAACACTACGTTGGGGGTGATCATAGTGTCTCCATTTTCCATTTTCCTATTTTTAGTGTTTGCTTGTGTGACGATTCCTTTGTCTGCATTAGCTCAGACCGAGGATGAGCAGGAAAAAGCCTTTATCAATATGTTCACAGACCAGTCTGTCGTTACAGCCACCCGCTCGTCCAAACCCATGTCGCAGGTCGCAGAGAACGTGACCATAATCACGGCAAAGGACATTGAACTAATGGGAGCGCATACTCTAACTGATGTGCTTTTCAATGTAACCGGCGTACAGGTCGAGACTACAGGGGGACCGGGCAGCATTGCGCCGGTTTATATACAGGGCTCCGAAACGCGGCAGGTCACTATAGCGGTAGACGGCATGATTATCAATAATCTGTCTGACACCACCGCAGATACAGGGGCAATACCTGTGCAGAATATAGAACGAATAGAGATAATTAAAGGGCCTGCATCCTCTGCCTGGGGATCTGCGTTGGGTGGAATCATTAATGTAATCACCAAGTCGGCGAATACTACTAAAGGGATAAAGGGAACTCTTTCCGCATCTTATGGCCAGGGCCCTACGACTGACGACAGGGCCGAGCTATTCGGCAGAATCTCACGGTTCGGCTACTATTTTTACGCAGGGACTTTTCACACCGACGGCTTTCGTCCTTTTAATATGGCTGATTCGAATAACGTCTATACGAAGCTCGAATACCATCTTACGGATGTTTCCGACCTGGCCCTGACTGTAAGTTATACCAAGGGAGACCGTGGGGTTCTGGAGCAGCTAAGCTCTAAGCTTGATGTCGGAGATTTTACTCATTACCTCAGGTCCTCATTGTCGTACAATACCAAGTTGGCGGACAACATGGATTTAGGTGTTTCGTTGCACGCCCTGGAGCAGAAGTACACTCAGAATTATACATATATACCTACCGGGCAAAATATTCAAAAACTGATCGATAATGATACAGGCATAGGCGGCAGTATCAAGGCCGGATGGAGATCCGATACGCATAATATTGTGCTCGGCGGCGACTGGGATTCAAGAGTTATGCGCAGCAACTCCTTATCTCTAGGCAAGAGGCGTATCGATAAAACGGCGGCGTTCTTGAACGATACTATCACCATCGGTCGTCTTACGGTCACTCCGGGTGTGCGGTATGACAATACGAATACAAACGGCGATTTTATGAGTCCGTCTTTCGGCGCAACTTACAAGTTAAGCGATGATTTCCTGCTGCGTGCTGGCGCGGCCCGGGGTTTCAACGTGCCTCCGCTGGGATATACCTATGGCAATGGGACGTCTATCAAATCTAACCCGGACCTTAAGGTCGAGGATGTTACTTCATATCAGGCCGGCGTAGAAACGACAGTCATTCCATATGCAAATTTGAAAGTTATGTTCTTCCATCACTCAATAGCAAATGCCATAGCCATTCAAGCCCTGACGGCTAGAACTGCACAGGCCGTTAACAAGGACAAGGAAAGGCGACAGGGCATGGAAACTGAAATCAGCACATTGCCGATTTATAATATCTCTCTTACAGCAGGGGCTGCTTTTATGGGTGCACGAAATACCGGTACAGACACTGTTGTGCTTAATACTCCTACGCTTACCTACGACTTCGGAATAAAGTATAACGACAATTCCCTGAAGGCATTATTGAAGGGGCATTACATCTGGTGGAATGACAGCTCTTCGGTAGCCGGTAGATATAATGCATTTATCGTTGATGCTAATGTGACTAAGGTGCTGCTGAAACAATCAGGTGTTACATGGGAGACATATCTTACATTGAATAATATATTTGATGGCAAGCAATATTTAATAGGAGCATATCCCAATCCTGGCCGATGGGTGGAAGGCGGGATGCGAGTGGCGTTCTGAGAGCAAGTCCTTCATTAGAGGGAACAGTCATAGAGGCAGGAGGTATATCACGTGGAAGTATTATTCGAGGGGTATTCACAGGATCAAATAGCGGAAGACATTTGTTGCACAATAGCTATGTTGCCATTAATTTATTAACTTCGACTCCGATTAGCAGGAGGGGCGTTATCGCCCCTCCTCAATTATTTTATGACTGAACTATCCGAATATTGCAAAGTCTATCGCATAAATGACGACCGGAACGTTCTTTATTCCACAAAGAATGCTGCCACTGTAGTTCTTAAGGACTCTGTCCTTGACGATCTCCTGAACGGTAACACAAGCCCTGATATCGAGACTTCTTTAGGACGTCTTGGTTTTATTGTGCCCGGCAAGGAGCAAGAAAAGAAGGCGATGAGAGATTTTATGGATAGTGTCGATGAGTTGGGGAATAAACTCTCTCTCGTTGTTGTATTGAACCTCTCTTGCAACTTGGCATGTCCCTATTGTTTTGAAGGGAAAGCCAAAGGCCCATATTTTATGTCTGAGGATGCGGAGAATGATCTATACGATTTTGCAGCGAGGACCGTTACGGACAATCACAAAGAAATATCGATCACGTTTTACGGCGGAGAGCCGCTTCTTAGCATTGATACTATAATCCGGATATCTGAAAAGATTAACGGCTTTGCAGCAGAGAAGGGATTGCGGTACAGCTTCGGTCTCGTCACTAACGGCACTCTGCTGACTGGTGAAGTCGTCCGGAGGTTAAAGCCCTTAGGTTTTCAAGGTGCGAAAGTGACGCTTGATGGTCCGAGGGACATTCATAATGTTTCGCGGCCCTTTCGTTCAGGAGCGGGATCCTTTGATGTAATAGTAGATAATCTCAGGCAAGTTTGCAGCGATATCAACATCCAGGTGGGGGGTAATTATACCTGCGATAATTATACCCGATTCCCGGAATTCCTTGATTATCTGATAGGCGAAGGGTTGACGCCTGATCTGATCAAGTCTCTTAAATTCGACCCTGTTGTAGCGGCAAATAAGTCATTCGCTTTGACGGACTATGCTGACTGGTGCATGTCTATTAACGAACCGTGGGTGCTCGAAGCGAGCGTATTTTTAAGACAGGCCGTATTAGAGCGCGGCTTCAAGACTCCGTTTGTGAAGCCGTCGCTATGTGTTATAGAGAGCAAGAATCATTTTGTTGTTAATTATAACGGCGACCTTTATAAGTGCCCTGGTTTCATAGGGAGAGAAGATTTCAGGATCGGAACGCTGAAAGACGGAGCAATGAACTACCGTGACATATACTCTCTGGACAATTGGAAGAACGAAGAGTGCCTTTCATGCAGCTATCTTCCCTTATGTTTCGGCGGGTGCAGATATATGCGTCTCATTACGAAGGGGGACATTGCCGGCGTAGACTGCCGCCGGGACTATTATGATACGACGCTCAGGACCTTTGTGCTGCAGGATATCGAGTTCAGACAGCGCTAAGATACCATTTATAAGTGGCCGTTTTTGCGCTATCGTTTGTTGTGTACTATTTGCCCTCCTGCTGCAGGTTGTTGCGGCACGGGTCGCATGCGCTTACGATATAACCGTAGTAAAAAGCGATAATATCAAATTCTATAATGATGCCCTCGAAGGATTCAGGAACTCCTGCAACTGCAGTATAAACGTTATCGATCTTTCACGGTACAACGGCAGCAACGTTGTCCATGATGCTGTTGATTCATCTCCTGATGCGGTAGTAGCCATCGGTTCCAGAGCATACAAAGCAGTCAGATCATTAACATCCGTGCCTGTTTTTGCCATGCTCGTCTATCCTTTTGATCCTGTGAAAGAAAGCAATGTATGGTGGGTCAGTACGGACATAAACCCCGGTAGATATCTTGCTGCGACGGCTGAAGTTTTGCCTCATGCAGACAGGCTTGGTCTCATTTTCAATCCGTCACTGTCAAAAGCGTATGCAGGCGAGTTTGCAAGGGCGGCAAGAGAAAGGGGCCTGCAACTTATGCTGAAAGAGGTAGCTACGGCAAAGGATGTCCCGGCAGCGCTCGCTTCTCTTTCAGGAAAGATCGACCTTCTTGTCATGATCCCCGATACTTCTGTGGCCACCGACGATTCCATGGC
This sequence comes from Nitrospirota bacterium, assembly GCA_015233655.1. Classification (GTDB taxonomy): domain Bacteria; phylum Nitrospirota; class Thermodesulfovibrionia; order Thermodesulfovibrionales; family Dissulfurispiraceae; genus JADFXI01. The sequence goes on from JADFXI010000159.1 coordinate 5,649, forward strand.
GGCGATGGTCTCTTTTTCATACCAAAACGCCGTCCCTATCATGACTTTTTCGCGCAAAT
>JADFXI010000015.1:0-38233 GCA_015233655.1 Nitrospirota bacterium
ATGTTTGTCTTTATGTTCGAAAATGCGCCTCCTGCAAGGGCCAGTCTCCTTTGGCCGGTAGTCTCCATAACATTGGTGACCAGTTCAGCCACTTTGAGTTCAAACATCCTCTGAGCGAGCCAGGCGAACTGCTCGGACGGATATCTCCAGAAGACTTTTTTCAGCTCCTGATACATCCCCAGCGCGCCGTATTTGGCCCGGACATCGACTCCTTCTATTTTGAAAAAATCGAGCAGCGGATTTTCACTATCGGGGATCGGGTAAGCGTATGTCGCGAGCGCCATCACTTTTCCTTCGTCTTCCAGTTCGCGCATATTCATGAGATTTGTCACATGCTCAAAAAATATGCCCAGCGACGACTTCCCGGAAATTGCATGCAGCCGCCTGATCGCGCCGTTTTTGAAAACTGATACGGTCCCTGAAAGCCCGTCTCCAATGCCGTCCAGGGTCAGGACCGCGCATTCGTCAAAGCCGCTGCCGAATGCCGCCGCTGCCGCATGGCATTCATGATGGTCGAAAAAAGATATCCTGAAATCCTGAAAGCCCGGCAGCCCGAGTCTTTTCCTGACAACTCGTTCGCTCAAATACCTCGTTATTCCCGAAGGCCCTATCTCTGTAAGCTTATACTTAGCGGCCTTTTTAATTTGAGAGGCGAATCCCGGCGCTTTTTTTCTTCTCCTGATCTGGTAATACTCTTCCTTTAATTTCGGGAAAATACGGGTCAACGTCTTGGAAAAGTCTGCAGTCGAAACAGCAATATGATTTATGTCTACCGGACGTGCTCCGACGAGATCGAGACATGCCGTTATCGCTCTTTCAGGAAACTCAACTTCGAGTTTGCGCCTCGAAAGTCTTTCCTCGTTGACAGCGGCCAGAACGCGGCCGTCACTTACGATTGCCGCCCCTGAATCATGTCCATCCCAGATGCCGAGAATATACATTTGATTTATCTCAATGGTCTCGCGGAGCAGGCATCAGCCGGCCAGGTCAAATTATCAGTCTGGCCTTCAATTTGATCTCAGTCCCGCTCAGGGCCTGTGAAACCGGACATCCTTTTTTAGCCGCCTCGGCCAGTTCCATAAATGACTTTTCATCGATGCCAGGGACTTTGGCCTCCGTGTCCAACTCTATGGAGGTGATCTTGAATCCGTCACCCACCTTCTCGACAGAAACCTTCGCCACCGTGTGTACATGCTCCGCTGTGTGGCCTGCCTTGTCAATCATAAATGAGAGGGCCATAGAAAAACAGCCTGCGTGGGCCGCTCCAATAAGTTCCTCGGGATTTGTGCCTGTGCCGTCCTCGAATCGGGAAGCGAATGAATATGCCCCCTCATACGCACCGCTACCAAATTTCATGCGACCCTTTCCCTTGCTGAGATTACCTTCCCACACTGCTTCTGCTTTGCGTGTCGGCATAATTACTCACCTCCATTTTTTAGTGAAGAATGCCCATGGAATGCGGGCTGTCTGAAGCGGACCGTACTACAAGCTAATATAACAGTTTTATTTCTTGCAGACAACTTCTTTTCTTTACAAAAATCAATATTCATCGACTCCACCCATCTTCTTCAAATCCCTGTATGCATCCACGTCCCTGAGCCTCTGGACCATACAATCGTGACTATTGGCATTGAACGGTCCGCACTTAGTCTCGCTTGTGGCACATGCTGATAAAATAATCGCAAGAAAAAGGGAGAAAATTATTTTATTCAAAATCTCGGCTGCTGTCCCTCGAAATATCGCGGGGTTACTTTCTTGCGCCCGGCTACTCGCTGATAGACCTCGTCGGGATATCCGAGGGCAATAACTGCATGAATCCCCTCCTCTGACGGAATTCCCATAGGCCGCTGGATCGAAGGATCTTTCTTCATCGCTGCCACGGCATATCCGATGAGACAAGAGCCGAGTCCCATGCTGTGGGCCGCAAGCAGAATATTCTGTGTTGCGAGCAAGGCGTCTTCAGCTGGACAGCTTGCTCCCGGTTTAGATCCAATAAGGATGGCTGCCGTGCTACCGTGAAAGAGACGGTCTCTTCCTTCTCCGTGCCATTCCTTAAGCGCCTCCTTCACCTTCCTGTAATAACCGTGGTAATAAGCGTCGAGTTCCCCTTTTCCTATCAGTCTGAGGAACAGACGAAGCAAGGTCTTCTCCGCAGTTGTGTTTAATCGCCCGAAGTAAGACGCGATGTATTCTGCAAAAGAGGTCACAGCCTTTCTCGTTGGCAAAATGGTGAAGGTCCAGGACTGACTGTTGGTCCCGGACGGTGCGGTAATACCGACTTTTACCAGGTCCTCAAGCATGGCCCTCTCTACGGGCTGGTCTGTGAAGCAACGGCAGGACCGGCGAGAGGCCATAAGCTGCACCAAAGCGGATGTGCTGAATTTTCCGGGGGGAAGCCACTGTTGATCGCCGGTGAAAGTTTTATACCGCGACATTTCTTCATCAATGGCCATGACGCGAATCGCCCCTTGGGGACATACTGCCTCGCAATGTCCGCAAGAGAACGAATCCTCCCCTGAGACGGCAGCCTTTCCTTCAACCAGTGAGATAGTGCCTGTCGGGCAGACGCCGGCGCATAACCCGCAGCCGTTGCAAAGGTCGCTGTCAATGTTTATCCTGTTTTCTTCCATTACCGTCTTCTCAATATGTATCTATATACTCATCATAATGATAACACTATCTTAACCTTGGGATAAACATGAGGACGTTCTGTCATCCTGTTTCGAGTTCTGCTCCGGCATGCTATCATTGTCATATGGTGCATGGGAAGAGATATCGTGAAGCCATAGACAACATACAAAAGAAGATCCAGTTGGACTGCCTCATCATAGGCGCCTGCCTGCCGTTCGACGTGTACCTTAGAGAGGGAGGCCGGGTGCACTTGCTCTTTAAAGAAGGCATGCGCTATACGAACTGCGAGAAGGACATACTGCACGGCAAGAACATAAGCGAAATATATTTTGACGAAAAAGACGCCAGGGATGCCGAGCAATTCATCTCTGAAGGCGACGAAGAGGATAGGGTCAATGTCGTCGATCCGGTAGTCTTCAGCCGGTACGATGAAGAGAAGGAGGATTATCATCAGGTAGAACGCAGCCTGCTCGTGCCCGGTGCAGATATTGACTTCAGCGTCTATGTCTTAAACAATATGAAGATTTCACCGGTCCTGGAACTTGCAGATAGCCAATCTGCAAAGATAGGCCCTGAGCTTGTGCAAGCTTACGGAGACATACTTATTAAAAAGGCCGACCTTCCAAAATATACGGAATATATGCATACGATGGCGAAAAGGATTGAATCTCTGCCGTCGAGAGATGCGGAGAAAGTCACCTCACTTGTAATCAGGGAAAATTCCAAACTGATCATCAAGGACCTGATAGACGACCCCCGCAGCGGCAGAAAAATAAAGGAAGTCGACAGGGAGGTCAACAACATCATCGATACAATCCTGAAGAATAAAGACACGATCTACGACCTGATTGACCTTAGCAAATACGACTACTACACCTATACCCACTCTGTGGATGTGGCTGTAATGTCAATAGGTCTTGCAACGGCGATCAATATGGACAGGGAGCATGTTGAGAAGTTGGGGATCGGCGCCATGCTTCACGATCTCGGCAAGAGCATGGTTGATCATGAGATACTTAATAAGCAGGGAGGTCTTAACTCCTATGAGTTTCAGGTCATCAAGAAACATGTCATCGAGGGCAATAATATACTTAGTGTTCAGAAAGATTTCCCCAGGGAGTCTTTTCCTGCCGTCCTGCAACATCATGAAAAACTCACAGGCAACGGTTATCCACTCGGTGTTGCCGGTAAAGACATAACTCTTTTCGGCAGAATTACTTCGATTGTGGATTGTTATGACGCGCTCACAACGTGCAGGCCGTACAAAAAGGCATTTACGCCATATTACGCCCTGGAACTGTTGGTTAAGCAGAAAAAAGACTTTGACTGTGATATATTGCGAGAATTCATACGAATGCTTGGAAGATTACAGAAAGCTTAAGGCTGCACGCTTCGTTTTATGTACCAAAGATAAAAAAATACGCTGGTTTTTAGTCGCCCAGCGCGCCGCGACATCCGCACAGTAACCGGTGCGTAAGAGCATCTGGATTACTGCGCGAAGTTATCGGGCAATACTACCTTTCACACGCCCTCATCATTGTTGCTTGTATTTATCGCAGAGTCTCTCGATAAAGGCCTGAAGTTCAGGTGGCCCTGGAAGTTTCTCAGGCAATGGAAGTTCGAGCATGCAGGAGTTGAATATTATTTTTAAAAGGTTGGTTACACAGAAAGAGATCAGATCATCGGGAAATGAATCGGATGCGTTTTCTATCGACAAGACATCGGAGTACCAGAAGTCATTTGAGGGAGCGAGTCCCACACAGGCGGCGCCACCGACAATTCTGGACTTCGCACCTCTGGACGCTGCGAAATCAGTCACCATATGATGCAGCTGTTGCAAACCCCGCTGGCAAGGGTTTGCATATAACCCATGCCGTTTTCTTGTGATGGGCAGAAAACCGTACACATTGACCCCTGAGCAACACCTCAATGCATTTTCACCTCCGCTCTTGTCGGGACTGATGATAAAGTAAAGAAAATCGTTTTTGTACTCATGAGTCTTTTCCATTTCCATCTGTCGGCTACCTCCCTTCGTGAAATATAACAGGCTGCTGCTTATTAATTATACTATTTAGGAGTAATTTTGTCTTCTTATATATTTTTTCATTATCTTCTCCACAGCATCAGGACTGATATGACCATATTGACTAATATGACCATCTTTGATAACATGTATATATGCAGTAAGAATAACGGAGGCACTATGAAGGCTTTAAATATTGCAGATGCGAAGGCGAAACTGTCGGAAGTAATCACCGATGCAGAGTACAAGGGAGGCCGGACAATCATAGCCAGACGTAATAAACCTGCTGCCGTAGTTATAGGGTACGATGATTTCCTGAAGCTCGAAGCTCTGGAAGATATCTATGAGTCGAAGTTGCTTGAAGAATCGCTCAAAAAGGGAAGGTCCGTTTCTCTTGAAGATGCAGCAAAGAGGCTGAAAATTGAGCTATAGGATTGATTTTTCCGAGGCTGCGCTGTCCAAATTAGAAGCGCTCGGGACTGCCAATGCAAAAATAATGAAACAAGTATTCATGAAATGTTTGGCGCTCAGGAGAAATCCAAAACCGCAGGACTGTGTAGATCTCCAGAATTTTATTTATAAGGGGTTTAAAGGCCGCCGCGTTGACCAGGGCGAGTACCGCATAATTTTTGGAGTAGACGAAGATCATAAACAAGTATTTATTGGCCCAATACTCAATAGAAACGAAGATTATAAAGAAATTAAGAATATGCGCTGAATACGTAGCGTGATCCATAATTCTTCTTAGCAACCTTAAGACCCGAAATACTGACGTTTTTTAGAATAACCCTTTAATAAATTTTAAGGCTGCCGGCAGGCTCTTCAACAGGGACTTCCATCTCATCAGTTTAAGGAGTTTCAGGACGCGCGACGGGCGCATGTAAAAAGTCCTGACGGCCTCTTTCCTGATAGCTTCAACCTCACCGGTAGATATTGTAGGCAACGACATTACGGCTTTCTCCTGCCTGAAGCATTCAAAGCCCCCGCTTGGGCGTGTAGAGATATACCCTTTTTCAACTGCCATGCCGTAAAGTTCTGAACCCGGAAAAGGGACCGCGCAGTAAAACTGGGCAAAATCCAGATTAAGGTCCGCCACCAGGTCTGCAGTTGCACGGGCGGATTCAGCCGTCTCGCCCGGAAGGCCGAAAATGACATGGCCTGACGAGATCAGCCCATTTGCCCTTGTCATGTCCACGGCCTTCCTGACCTGTTCGACAGTAATATTCTTTTTCACATTTTTCAGGACAGCCTGGTCCGATGATTCGATGCCGTAGCTCACCATCCAGCAGCCTGCGTCACGCATCAAACCGAGCATTTCGTTATCAACGGTATCTACCCGGGCATTGCAGACCCAACTGATTTTAAGGCCGCTCTTTATTATCTCCCTGCAAAGTTCAACAACAAAGGCGCGATTGACAGTGAACGTTTCGGCCCAGAAAAAAAAATCTCTCACGCCGAATGTATCAATATCATTTTGCATCTCCGCTATGAGGGATGACGGACTGCGCAGCCTGGTCCTGCTGCCGTAATAAGTCCGGCTCGTACAAAACGCGCAAGTGTACGGACATCCTCTAAGCGGGGAAACAATAAGAAACGGCTCGCCTTTCAAGGGAAGTACATATGATTTAAAATTAATCAAAGACCAGTCTGGAAAAGGCAGCCTGTCAAGGTCCGTGATGAACTCCCTGGCAGGGTTTCTCACGATCTCTCCGTGGCGATTCCGTATTGTGATTCCCTCGATAGCGGCATTTTTTTCAGGATCTCCGAGGGAGTTAATCCAGTCAAGGGCGGTGTATTCCGGCTCGTTCCTTATGACAGCATCCAGCAATGGGGCTCCCGCCATGCATTCCATGTCGAGAATGCTGACATGAGTACCGAAAACAGCGGTCTTTACTGACGGCGCGATTGATTTAAAACGCGACGCCAGGGACAGATCTCCTTCTATAGTGGGCGTTGCCGTACTCCATATTATTGCGTCAGGGGCATAAGACCGAATGACTCCTTCGAGTTGTTTTATCGCCATGCCGACCGCGGGACAATCCAGGACCTTTACGTCATGCCCCGACTTTTTCAGCAAGGTGCCTGTATAAACCAGCGAAACAGGAGGCCAAAGAGTCGACCAAAAACCGTCGTTCTGGGTGCATCTTCCTTCTCTGGTAAACTTTTCTTCTTCTGCGGCAGGCGGGTTCAGAAGGAGTATTTTCATAAAAGATTTTTCAGGAGGCAGTATCCATATCTGAACCAGACCGATTTCAGTCTTATCTTGGAATATCCGGCAACGCGTTTGTATTCATGGGCCGGGACCTCAGCAAGTCGGAACCCTTTTCTTATCGTTTTAATTATCATTTCCTGCTCTATTGTAGTTATGTTCTCTTTCAGGTCCAACTGCTTCATAACATCGGTAAGGATGGCCCTGAACCCGTTCTGGCTTTCGCTGATGGTGACACCCAATCTGTAATTAATGCAGGCCGTGATAAAAGCGCTTCCGGCGAGCCTGAAGAACTCGTCGAACCCTCCGTGGAGTTCGCTCGACCCGCCTATAAGCCGCGACCCGGAAACGTGGTCTGCATCTCCACTGATGATAGGCGCCGTCAATCTCGGTATATCGTCGGCGTCATGAGAGCCGTCGGCATCGATGAAAACTATAATATCGCTAGTCACATGCCGGACAGCCTCACGCATTGCTGCGCCCTTGCCTTTTCCGTTATCCAGGACAACAGTCGCACCGGCCGCCTCGGCGACTTCCCGGGTGTTGTCAGTAGAATGACCGTCCATAACTATTATCTGCTGCCCGTATTTTCGACATTTGGCAAGAACGTCGCCGATAGTGGCCCCTTCATTCAAGGCTGGGACAACAATAGAAACAGTATGAGGGCCTGGATTGGTATTCATCATTTTTTAGTAAAGAATGATCGTTTAAGTTTAACAAGATAAAAAAGACAGATACCGCTTACAAGTACGGCCAACAATATTGCCAACGGCAGTTTCAGTCCATGCCAGATGCCTTTCTTCATGACAACGATGTTCCCCGAAGCTACACTCAAATAGCGGTACGAAGTGTCCTCGTAAATAATAAGCGCAAAAACAGGATAGGTGCTTCCCGGAAGTCCCCCCGTATTTTTAACGTCGAACGAAAGTTTTTTTTCATCACCTGGTGACACGGCAATTTCCTGCAATCTGTTCTGTACAGCAAACTCTTTGGAAGTCACCAGCCGCACCAAGACTTTTCTTTCAATTTCATCGGTGTTTTTTACGGAAACCTTCAGTTTTTCGCTGCCGGACAGGTTAAGGGTACCGACAGAGCCCGCCACACGGGCATTGGGCGATTCCTGGTAATCGGCATAGTTTATGGTCAACGCATTAAAAGGGTATTGGTTCGCGTCGGTATAATCAACTGATATAAGCACCGGATACCGGCCCGGCTTTTCAAAAATAACCGGGGTAGTGAATTCCTCGGTAAACTGTTCATTCGGCCCCAGTACCCTGCGGGCCTTTCCATAAGTCCGCTTGCCCTGGACTTCGACGCTCGTTTTCACATTCTCTGCCGGTTCATCTCCCTTGTTCGTCACCTTTACAGATGTCCTTAAACTATTCTGAAACAGCTCCACTCCTGCCTCTATCTCGATAGAAATAAAAGAAGCAGCCGACGGATCGGGGCACACAACTCCCAACATAAGGAGTAGTACCAAGAAAAAATATATTTTCCGCATCATTGTCATGTCACTCATTTTAGCCCACATCATTGAACAATGTCCTTTATTATTTCTTCAAGCAGGAATATCAATTGCTCAACATCAAAGCAGACATCCGCTGTAGTGTCAAAGCGTATGCTGACCTGTGAATCAAACTCATCATCACGCGGCCAATACAGAAAAAGCACAGGCAGCCGTGGAAAGACATATACCAGCCATGCGTGGCCCGTCGAAAAACCATCAGGGTGTTCGGCGCCTTGCCGGTCAAGATACGAGGCCGTTTCCATTAAATGTCCGTCAAACAAATTCTTCAGCGGTTCTTCACACTCCCTCTTGAACGCCTTATATTTCATAAGGCCTCCTCTCAGTTCGCTATGCAAGACCCACTTGCCGGAGATTTTTTTTGCCCCTCCGTTCTTTATATAGAATAACGCCAGCATTCTCATCCAGGGGGTGAGAATGCCGTCTGTCTGCAAATCCCCTCCTGCGCCGACAGAAACATCCCTGCCGAAACATCTCATCAAAAGCCTTCCGTCCCTTAACTCCGCGCCGAGGTCTGCGGCAATATCCTCAAACCGGATTTTCCCCATTTCGTCTTCCAGGTTTGATATCAGGTCCTCCCGCCAATCGGTTTTCGTGATCAAGCACGCCATATCGTCTCGTTCTTTGTCTGTCAGCTTCGGGCATTCCGAAAGGTCAGCGTCTCCTTTCAGCACTGCAAAAGCGAAAGGCATGCATGCCTTCTGCCTGCAAGTGCCGCAGTTGGTCTTTGGGAGTCTTTTATATACATCAATTGGGTTCATTAGAAGACAAACTCCGACGGCTTATGAACTGCCGTACTTAGGTTTCTCACCTTGCACGGCTTCGCCTATAATTTCCACAATATGCTTCACATTGCCTCCTTTTATGCCGCTTCTAAGCTGCAGGACGCAGTTAGGGCAGGAGGTGACTATCATGCCTGCATCCTTATAAGACTCCACCTTTTTTTCGAGAAGTCCCTTGGACATGTCAGGATACAATATCCTGAACGTTCCGGCCAGTCCGCAGCACCCCTTTTCAGAATCAATGGGACTGATTCCTGCCGACTTCAGCACCGCCCTCGGTTCGGCCTGCAGACCAAGACTATATATTGCATGGCAGGGATCGTGGTAAGCTACGCTGGACAAGATTTGGCCCATGTCTTTCTTTATCTCGGGCTTCTCTGAGCTGAAAAACATGGTAACATCCATCGCTCTCTTAACGCCGTCGCCGATTAATTTTCTGTATTCGTCCCTGATAAAATAGACGCATGTCGGACAAAGGCCGATGATCGCTTCCACGCTCATTTTTCTGAACAACTTCATATTTCTCTCCGCCAGTTCAGCGGCATCCTCTTCAAAGCCCAGCCCCAGAAGGGGTGCGCCGCAGCAAACTTCTCCCTTCGGGACCACGACATCGAAGTTCATACTGTTTAAAATAGTTATTAGTGAACTGCCGATGTGAGGGTAAAGGAAGTTAACAGTGCATCCCGCAAACACAGCGACCCGGCCTCTCGGTCTTGCCACCTTGAAAAGAGAAGTGCCGTCCCTGAGCGACGGACCGGTTATATTTACGCCCATCTCATGCAGCGTCCTGAAATAAGGGAGTTTATGCACCGGCAGCAATTCCCCCAATCCATCAAGAAATTTCAGCACCTTAAAGCCGGTGGAGGCCCTTTTGAAAGCAAGCCTGGCAGCAACCCCGAGGAATCTCCTTCTCTTGCCTGACTTCCTGAGGCTCTTTCTTCCTTCGTAGACAGCGTCGGTGATATTGATGCCCAAGGGACAAAGTGTATTGCACGCCCCGCAAAGCATACAGCTGAATATTCTTTCGTCGAGTATTTCGGACGGCCCGATCTCTCCCTCTATATATTTTTTAAGCAGGATAACGCGGCCCCTGGCACTCATCCCTTCGGTAACATCCTCGCCATATGTCGGACACTGGGCCTTGCAACTGCCGCACCTAACGCACAAATCCAGATCATGCGCAGAGCGCAAAATACCCCTTCCCTCTTCCGGCGCGTTATTCATTCAGCTTCCCGCTCCTGAACCCTTCCAGGTCAATGCTCACACATTTAAAGCCCAAATCTTTAAGGCGCTGAACAACTGCGTTCCTTGTCTCATTCTCAAAAAACCTGGAGAGTTCCTTTGCTCCGACCTCTATCTTCGCCATATCATTGTGGTTCCTGACCCTGAGATCTCCAAACCCCAAGCCTCTTAGAAAGGCCTCAGCCAGCTCCACTCTTTTCAGGGCCTCCTTAGTAATCTGAACGCCGTATGGGAACCTCGATGAAAGGCAGGGAGACGCGGGCTTGGACCATGTAGGCAACCCCATGTCCCTCGAAAGGCCCCTTATTTCATCTTTTGTCAGACCTGTTTCGAGCAGGGGGCTTCGCACGCCGTACTTTGCCGCAGCTTGTCTCCCGGGGCGCCAATCCGACAGGTCGTCGTAATTGCTGCCGTCAAGTACAAACCTGTATCCTTCATCCCTCGCTATAGCAGCCAGTTTTGAAAAAAGCTCGTCCTTGCAATGGAAACACCTGTCTCTGGGGTTGCACGCAAAGAGAGGATTGGACAGTTCATCCGTCGGAATCACTTTATGGGCAGCGCCCAGAGATTTCGCAATCGCCACAGCATTATCCAGTTCGGCGCCGGGCATGGTTTCAGAATATGAGGTAACTGCAAGGGCGGATATGCCGGAATCCATTACCGCCTTAAGAAGAAATGTGCTGTCAACGCCGCCGGAGAAAGCAAGCACCGCTGACTCCATCTCACGGAGTATAGATAAAAGTTTCTGATATTTCATTAAAGAATGGTGATTTCGTAATTCTCCTGATGGAACCGGATGTCCTCTTTTATGATGAGCTGGATGCCGTATGCATTTTCGATCTCCTCTATGCCCTGACGCTCTTCATAGGACAGGAGTTCCGCCACGTCAGGATGGGCCTTGATCATCGCTATAGTGCCCCTGGTGAGGTTCATTTTCCTCACCTTCCTGAATATTTCATACGTCACAGTCCGCGCGGATTTCACAAACCCCCTGCCCTCGCAGTACGGGCACTGCTCGCACAGTACTCTCCCAAGGCTCTCGCGTACCCGCTTTCTCGTCATCTGTATAATGCCGAGTTCGGAAATATTGTAAATGGTGTTCTTGGCCTTGTCCCTCTTCATTATTTCGACCAACGCCTTGAAAACCTTTTCCCTGTTTTCGAGCTTTTCCATGTCGATAAAATCCGTAATGATAATACCTCCCAGATTTCTCAACCGTATCTGGTAGGCTATTTCCTTGACCGCCTCAAGGTTAGTTTTCAAAATAGTGTCTTCGAGATCCTCTTTGCCTACGAACTTGCCGGTGTTGACATCAATGACCGTCATGGCTTCCGTCTGGTCGATGACGACATAGCCTCCTGATTTCAGCCATACCTTCCGGCCCAGTGCCCTCGAAATATCAAGCTCTATCCCGAAGGCCTCGAACATCGGCTCCCGGCCATCATAAAGCTCTATCTTATCTATAAGCCTGGGGAAATACGTACCGACAAATTCCTTGAGCCGCCCGTATTCCTCCGGAGAGTCTATGACCAGCCTCTCGACATTATGGCTCATGAAATCGCGGACGCTCCTGAAAACCAGGTCCAGATCACTGTAAAGGAGATTCGGCGCAGAGGCCTTCTCCCTCTTTTTCTGAACACTGTCCCACAGTAGTATCAGAAATTCGAGGTCCCGTTTTATCTCATCGGTCGTGGCATCTTCGCAAGCCGTCCTCATTATCAGGCCATAACCTTTGGGTTTTATCTCCGCCGCAATATCTTTCAGTCTTTGCCTTACCTCTTCATCCTCTATACGGCGCGAAATACCTATATGTTCGACATTGGGCATGAGCACCACATACCTTCCGGGCAGAGTAACATATGAAGTGACCCGCGCACCCTTGGTGCCGATAGGGTCTTTCGATACCTGCACAAGCAGCTCCTGGCCCTCCTGTATCAGTTCCTCTATAGACAGCAATTCCTCCTTGCACTCATTTCTCTCATACAAATCGTTCTCTTCGATTTCGCTGTCCAGGAATGCGGAGTAATAGTCCTCCATGTCCCTCATAATGTCCGCCACATACAGGAAAGCGGCCTTCTCGAGACCTATATCAATAAATGAAGACTGCATTCCGGGCAGGATCTTGAGCACCTTCCCCTTGTATATGTTACCGACAAGGCTTGTGTCCCTCTTCCTTTCAATATACAGCTCGACTACCTGTCCCCCTTCAAGAAGGGCGACCCTGCTTTCCTCTTTGGTAACATTGATAATCAGTTCCGATGTCATAATGGTTCCACCCATCCGTCTTTCCACCCGTAATATGCAGTTCGCGTAATGTCCATTCCTCTGAAACTTCCGCCGAAAAGCGTTTCGGCAACTTCCCCGACCCTGGCCTTTAAAGACCCCTGGTCCCGCAACAAAAGACCGATGTCCATACTGCCGCCGTCAACGACACTTGAGACTTCCTCTATACAGGGACTTATATCGATTTCCTTACCGTCTCTAATGGCGATAAGCGCGCCGTATCGTCCGCCTTCAACCCGGCTGGGAAGGTCCTTTGCCGGCAGGCCTTTAATAACATACTCATAACGGGTCACAAAAGTACTCAGGGAAGGCTCGCCCGTTGGAATGACGGCCATTTTGCCTATCCTGATCTCTTCGGGCATGCGCCTGTTTATCTCATCCCTATAAAATTCTATATCAAAAGGGCTGAAAACCTCTACATCAAAATACTCCCTCTCTCCGGCTATGCCGACACTGAGAGACGGACCGAAAGCGACTCGCGGCGCAGGATGGAACCCCTTGGAAACGTCGAACCTGACCCCGGCCCTCCTCAGACCCCTCAGCACCGCTGTTGCCAATTCAAGATGGGAAAGATAGCGAAGCATGCCCAGCTTTGAGAACTGCACCCTGACACGCAGTTTGGGACGCGCCGAATCCGAACGGATGGGAGCAACTGCAGGGCCCTCCGAAGCCGGGATACCGGTACGCCTGGAAGAAGGACACCGCAATCCGCAGCTCGTACAGCTCTCAGTGCAGGAGGCGGTCTTTTCGACAGCCAATGCGCGCTCGTATTCCTTGTAAAGAAAATCCTTCTTTACCCCAATGTCAATAATGTCCCACGGCAGTTGTTCATCCCTGCCAAAAACCCGTTCTGCGTAAGCGGCGCAGTCTATGCCTGTCTTGTTCATTGCATCAGACCACAACGAAAAATCAAAATGCTCCGACCATCCGTCCAGCCGACAACCCGCCCCCCACGCCGCCTCGATCAGACGCGACATGTGTTCATCGCCACGGGCAAAGGCCCCCTCCAGAAAACTCGTGCGTTCATCGTGCCCTTTATACTTCAGCTTCCTGCTGCCCAACGATTGCCTCAGGTAGCCCAGCTTCCGCTTCATCTCGTCGAGGCTTATCTGCCCGCACCACTGAAACGGGGTGTGTGTCTTCGGCACAAATGGAGAAACTGTGACGCTGACATTGACGAATTTGCCGGTACTCTTCCTGGCTATCTTAAGTGCGGAGGCGGCCATTTCCCCTATGGCCTCTATGTCTTCATCAGTCTCAGTAGGAAGCCCTACCATAAAATAAAGTTTAAGATTGAGCCATCCTTCTTCAAAGAGCGCTCTCAGGGCCTGTTCGTAATCATCAGAGGTAAAATCCTTGTTGATGACTGCGCGCAGGCGGTCGGTGGCCGCTTCAGGGGCGATCGTGAAGCCGGTCTTTCTAACCGAACGTATCTCCCTTAGGACCGACCTGTCAATTGCCTTAACGCGCAAAGACGGAAGCGATACCGCAATGCCTGAATTGCCGTGGCCGGCATTGAATTCTTTTATTACCGGCAGAAGGCAAGAATAGTCGCCGGCACTTAGCGAAACCAGCGATATCTCGTCATATCCCGTATTTCTGAGCGATTCCTCGGCAAGCCTCAATACTGTCTCGGGTCTCCTCTCCCTTAGAGGGCGGTAAATCATTCCCGCCTGGCAGAATCTGCATCCCATAGGACATCCCCTCGATACCTCGATGTTAATCCTGTCATGGACAATCGAAGTATATGGGACCACGGGTTTGACCGGGTAAGCCTGGGAATCGAGATCATCGACAATTCGTCTGTGTATCCTTTGCCCCGCGCCATGAATCGCAGGCACATAAAAACCCTCAAGCGCCGCAATCTCCCTCAGCACCGACTCGCGTCTGCCGTCACCTTCCTTCTTCCAGCGATTAATAATTTGCGCCAGTTCGATAACAGCGCCCTCTCCGTCACCAATGAGAAATGCGTCAATGAACGGGCCCATGGGGGCAGGATTGACTGTGCAAGGCCCCCCGGCAACGACGAAAGGCACATGCCCCTTAATGTCCAATCTTTCCGCAGCATGCAGCGGCACGCCGCCGAGGGAAAGCATATTGAGCACGGTTGTATAAGACAACTCGTACTGCAGACTGAAACCGATTATATCGAAGTCCCTGATCGGGACGCGCGATTCAAGGGCTGCAAGGGGTTGTGACGAACTCTTCATGTGCGCTTCGAGGTCAGGCCAGGGGGCAAAACAGCGCTGCGCAGAAGCGAACGGGAGACTGTTAAGGATGTCATAAAGTATTTTCAATCCCAGATGCGACATGCCGACTTCATATGTGTCAGGGAAAGCGAGTAAAAAGCGAACGTCGTCCTTGCGCGCCGCGGCACCTGGGGGTTCGACTGCATTATACTCACTGTTTATGTAACGGCTGGGCTTTTGGAAAAAAGAAAGGTCCACTATTTAAAATAGCATCTGCAAGCAGCTTAGAGCAAGAAAACCGGATATGTTAAAATAAATGTTGTGAAGAAATACATTGCATATTCTCTGTTGCTGCATCTGTTGCTCGTTCTTATCGCTTTCCTGCTGGTCCGTTACACTAAATTAAAGACGCCGGAAACTTTTGTTGCATCTATTGTTGCGCCTGAGGAACTGCAGGAGAAAAAGCAGCCTGAAGCGACCCCGCATATGCAGGAAAAAGACCTCCGCAGGATGCCGCGACTTCCGAAAAACCTGCCGCCCCCGGAAAAGTTGACCGCACTGCCTTCATCTCCTGCCCAGGCAAAGAAATCCCGCTCAGTTGAACGTCCGGAAGAAAACGTGAGTGCAAATGCCGGCCGCGGCCCTTCCGTCAGCCCTCATGAACCCTCGCCAACCAGGGATGAGCCGGGCATGTCACAGGAACAGGGCAAAAGGGGCATTGGAGATTCGTTTCAGTCATCGAGACAGCCATCTTGGGGCAGGACAACACGAGATAAGCTCTTAGACAGGGAAGTCATTGACAAATTTGCGTCGAAGGACAGTGAAACAAAGAAAGACAACAGCATTACATTCGATACGACTGAATACAAATATTATGGCTATATGCAGCGACTCCGCGAAAAGATAGAGGGCATATGGAAATATCCTGCTGAAGCTGAACAAAGAAAACTTAACGGTGAGGTCTATATCAGATTTACCATCAGGAAAGACGGGGCCCTGGCTGCGGCCGAACTGGTCCATACCTCGGGGTATAAAGTCCTGGACGATGCTGCCATCAGGGCCTTAAAAGAAGCAAATCCATACTGGCCGCTGCCTGACAGCTGGAACCAGGACTCACTCACCATTACAGGCAGGTTCGTTTACTACTTTTATAATACATATATAAGATAAGCGGCAGCCCGGCCTATTCTCTTCGTCCGGCGCGTTGTTATAATAATTACATGGGGTGCCGGTTATATCTGAAAGTGGGAGACAGGGTCAGCCATAAAAGGTACTGGATCTGGGGAACAGGCGAGGTTGTCGAAGAAAGACACTCCGACCTGCCCGGAGGATTTTGCCTTGTCAGGATTCTCTTTCAGGACGGCAGGGAGCGCTCCTTCATCAATGACCTCAACAGTGAACTCTGCTGCTACTTTGCAGGAATCAGGCTGCTCGACAATTTCTCACCGTGGGAAACGTAAAACTAAAATAAACCGGCCTTATTGTTGTTCTATGACCCTGGGCGTTATGAAGATCAACAGTTCGTCCGTACTCGTTGTCTTGGCATTCCTCTTGAACAGCGCTCCCAGAAGCGGTATCTTGGAAAGGCCGGGGATGTTGCTCTCACTGTCCTGATCAGTAGTTGATAAAATGCCTCCCATTACTACAGTCTCCCCGTCCTTTATCAACACCTGCGTCGAGGCCTCGTTTGTCGTTATGGACGGCAGTCCCTGCGATGTGTTGGAGAAATCAGCCGAGTCTTTGTTCGCCACTATGGTCAGAAGAATTGTGTTGTCAGGACCGATCTGGGGTGTTACGGTAAGACCCAGTGCGGCATCGATAAATTGGACCTGCGTACCGGAATTGGAAACAGTGGAGTAAGGAATTTTTCGGCCCTGCTTGATTACCGCCTTTTCATTATCAAGTGTCATTATCTTCGGACTCGAAACGATCTTGCCTTTACCGTTCGATTCGAGAGCCGATATTCTCAAGTCCAGCCCCAGGGTCCGCGCGGCATTAAGATAGCCGACCGTAAAGGCCCCTGTAGGCGCCCCCGATGTGCCGAGCGACACGAGTGTAGGGAAATAGCTTGCAAGGGGGTTAACAGTAGGCGTAGTACCTCCTCCCCCTCCTGTAGCGCCGGGAAGATTATTAACAGAGGTCGCACCGCTGACTGCGGTGGAAGAAGCGGAACCTACCCCATACATGGCCGATCTCGATGCATTGGGAGACAAGTAGCCGCTCCACTCGACGCCGAGTTCGTTACTGAAATTCTTTGAGACCTCGACAATCCTCGCCTCGATCAATACCTGGCGGGTAGGCTTGTCGAGTGTTTCGACAAGCTTGCCCATTTCCTCAAGACTCGATGGAATGTCCTTAACTATTATAGAGCGGGTCCTGGGATCAGTGCTGATATTGCCCCTTGAAGTAAGTAATTTTGCTTTGTCAATCGCGTCCTTTACTTTATCGACATTCGCATAGTTGACTATAAAAATTTTTGTCTCGATATTTACAAGCTCTTTCTCGGCTGCTGCAGACTTCTGCTCCTCCTGGTATGCTGTTTTGGTAATAATCCTGATAACATTTCCATCCACAACCTTTTCGAGCCCGAAGGTCTTCAGGATTATGTCGAGCGCCTGGTTCCAGGGCACGTCGTAAAGCTTCATGCTTATCTTCTTGCCCTTGACATCATCGGGGTTGACAACAATGTTGCAGCCGGTCATATCATAATTCAATATTCCCATTATCGCCACAATATCGGCATCCTGCATGTCAAAGGAGACCGGCTGTTTTTTGCCTCCTCCCCTGCAGTCGCCATTCGCGGCTGTCGCAGTCTTCCCGCTCTTTGTGCCGGAAGAGGTTATATTGACGATCAACTCGTCATCAAGCGCAGCTACAGAAGCCTTCGCTCCCGGCTCCATATCAATGATAAAGCGCAGCTTATCTTTCTCCTTCCTGTATTGGATGCCTTTAACAGGCAACGCAATGTCCGAAGGCAGCGGCGCATCGGTCTCGACATCAGCGATATCAACTATGACCCGGCCTTCTGATTTGTATACCACGGGTTCCGGGACGGTCCCGTCGCCTTTCAATACCACTGCAGCGCCATCAGCTGTCTTACTGAACCGCAGACCTGTTATTTCGTCGGCATATGCAGGTCCTGAATCCTCAGCAGCGTTTTCGTCACCATCCTCCGAAGCGCCCTCCGCTTTTTCGACGTCATGCGTATCTGCTTCCGCAGGTGCGACTGCGGCAGCCTTCCCGTCTTCTTTGATCGTCAGGAGAAGGACATTGTCCCTTACCTCGGGCGTTAGCATGGCCGGCGCCTGGAGCAATATGTTCAGTCGCGCAACAACAGACGGTTTCAGTATCTGGATAGGGTTAATCTCGGTGACCCCTGCGCGGTCAGGATACATCTTCTCTGAAAAAAAACCGAGACGGGCCCTTTCAATGTCCACAGTGACCCTGAATGGATCGTCAGTATGATTAATCTTATAAGTTATAGGGGCATCAGTCGTGATCCGTATTGCATGGTCGAGCACTACTATGCCGGTTATTTCAGCGTCTTTCAGAGTTTTGTCTGAGGCTTGTATTTCGGCAAGAGATGCCAGCACGATTGAAAGCGATAAAAGAAAAACTCCGGCAAGCGCCCAACTTATCTTCTTTATCTTCATCCCTCTTCCCCCCGGCGCAGTTTAAAAACAGAATCCTGTGGTCTCACAATCCCCCTGTAATCTTTCAAAAACTCCCTAATAATAACAGAATCCGGCGCGATTTTATATACCTTGCCGCTGTGCAACCCGATGATCGTACCTTCCCGCAAAGTGAAGTTCTTGCCGTCAGGTGACAAAAACAATGCGTAAAATCCGGACTTGTTCCATAAGATAGCGGTCAGCTTAAACGAGGTAACGTCATAACTTTCGAGAGGTGGAGCGCCCTTTCTCTTCTCGGTCTCAACCTGCACCAGCAAAGACGCAAATGGATCTCTTCTGCCCCTCGAGCTATATTCATAAGCAGGAGGCGCAACTGTCGTCCGGGCAGTCCCCGGCGGAGTTGCGACAGGCGCAACCTCCGGCTTCTTTGTTTCCGCAGTAACAGCTGTCTGGACGCCTTTCACCGCCGCAGGCGGGGGAGGCGCAGGAGTCACCGCTATGGGTTGCGGCTTTGGCGCAGCAGGCTGCGCAGCCTTGATCACTTTGGCAGGCTTGGAACCAGAATACATTATAAAACCTACAGCGGCAGCAATAATTATCAGAACGCCCAGGACAGCCGCCAGCAGAGTTTTGTTATTGATGGAGAGCTTTTTCATTTCTTTTGCGCCTTCTGCTGCAGTTCCTTCTTTTCCTTCTCCGGAATCAGGGAGTATGTTATCGCCGAAAAATTCACATTAAGGCCTGTCATGCCGCGCGGGAACACCTTTGGATCGCCTGGTCGCATCGTTATATTCGCAATATTCACAATCCTGCTTAGCGCGGTCACATTGCTGAAGAACTGGCCGAACTGATGATAAGATCCGCGCATTTCGACATCAACGGGAATAACATAGATTTCGTTGCTCTGATGCACGCTCCTTGTCCCCGGCCTCCAGGATGCCACCTGTAAGCCTGACTTTACACCGAGTTCAGATACCTGCTTCAAAAGACCGGACACCTCTTTCTCTTCAGGGAGTTGAAGCTGCAATTCAAAGAGCTGGTCGCTAAGCCGCTTGTTGTCGGCCCGCAATTGCGGCAGGGCGGCAGTGTTTTTCTGCAAAGTCCCGATCTCGGTCATCTGTTTGCCGGTCTCCTCCTCCAGGGCTTTCTTCTCATCCAGGCCCGGGACAACCAGAAAATAGACCGTGAGCGCAATTATCAGTACAGGCGGAATGGCGAGCAGCAAATTCTTCTTGAGCGGAGAGAGTGCTTCAAGTTTTGAACCTGTCTGCGCCAAAGTTTCCTTAATATTCATGACCGGGTCACACCTTCACCCTGAAACTGACTTTGAAATGATAGATCCTGGGTTTTTCAGCTGACTTTGCCTCCCGTTCCTTTCCTTCCTGCTCCAATGCATCCATCATTCTGGATTTTTTGGGAGCGGCCTGCTCCGCGGCTTCCCTTGATTCCTCAAGATACGTATCGGTTAGCACTGAAGAGTTCTTCAAATTGTCTATAAAAGAAACAACATCTATATTCGAAAATGCGACGCCTTCAAGGCTGATTCCGTTGTCCCTGAAAACAAGAGAAGTCAGCCAGACTGCATCTGGAACAAGCATGTTCACTTCATCAAGGACCCGCACAGGGATGGATTGAGTATTCCGCAGCGATTCTATAAGCTTGCCTCTCGCCTCAAGTTCCTTATTGAGCTTTTCAAGTTTTCTTATTTCATTGATCTTGGTAGAGAGCTTTGCGATAGCGGCCTTATTGGCCTCGCTCTGCTCTTTCAGTCTGGCGATCCCGCTATGCAGCCATAGAGTTGCGCCTCCGGCAATAAGCAGGGCAGCCACGTTTGCCACGAAAAGAGACAGGAGCAGGTTCTGCGGTCCTTTTGCTTTTTTCTTTCTCTTCTCTGTCAGCAGGTTTATTCTAATCATAGTTTGTCCCCGCCGCGACGCAAGGCAAGTCCAACAGCTACAGCCGCAATCGGGGCCATCTTCCTGACATACCCCGGGTCAAGCTTGTCCGAGATCTTTATGTTATTGAAAGGATCGGCGACATTAACCTGCATGCCGAGTTTTTCAGCCATCATTTCCGGGAACCCTTTTATGAGAGCTGCTCCTCCGCTCAGAATGACTTCGGACACTTCTGTCTCGTCAGCAACGCTGCTTTTGAAATATTCAAAAGAACGGTAAATCTCAGTATAAATTTCATCCGAGGCGGACGTCATGGCGAGTTGCACGCTTTCAGGCGACACCCCGGCAACGGATTCCCCCATCTTCAGCTTCTCGGCATTCTGCCAGGTAATTTCAAGTTCCCTTTCGAGTGTTTCCGTATGATAATTGCTTCCCATTGCGCTGTCTCTCGTAAAGACCGGACGGCCCTCATGCAAGACATTTATATTAGTTTTGCTCGCGCCGACATTTACAAGGGCCACATTCTTCTTGTCCGTACCGGCATAGCAAAGCTCGTACATGTTGCTCAATGCAAAAGCATCTACATCAAGGATAAGGGCGTCCAGGCCCGCGAGTTCAATTACCTCAGCGTAATCGGAAATTACGTTCTTCTTCGCAGCAACAAGGAGCACGTCCATCTGCCCCTCTTCGTCCGCCTTGGGACCGATAATCTCAAAATCTATGTTCACATCATTAATGTCAAAGGGTATGTACTGTTCAGCTTCATACCTGATCGAAGTGCCGAGTTCTTCTGCGCTCATCGCGGGCACGGCTATTTTCTTAATAATGACCGACGAATGCCCTGACACGCCGATAACCGCTTCTCCACCCCTCGCGCCGGCCTTTTTCAAGACTTCCTTTACTGCAGCCGCCAGCCTTTTTTTATCTGTAATGTTTCCTTCGACTATAAGGTCATGGTCCAGCGGAAGAATGCTCATGAGAGACAGCTCGTAGCCGTCTTTGGCGTTGTTGAGTTGAACAGCCTTGATATAGCCTGAACCTATATCAAGTCCGATAGGGTTCTTCTTTTTAAAGTTCAACAGTTCTTTTAGAGGTTTCATCGTTTCGCTATATTATAAAAGTATATATAAAATATATCCATTTTGAATTCCCATAGTTGCCCAAGCTCTTATGCAGGCAAATACCGTGCCTGCTAATGTTACACCGCCGACCAGACGAAGAAGCTCTATTCGTGATCAGAGATAAGGCACATTACTGTTAGCCAAAATGACAGTCGGCAGAATAAAAACGTCATAAATTTGACATTATTGTTCGTCTCAATGAGATAAACTTTAGAAAATACTCCTAAAGTGCGGCAACCCTCTGCCTAAGGGGTATTGTGCTTGACAAAGTATTATACGCTTGTTGACAATGAGGATGTATTATGGTAGATTGTGGACGGTAAAAGGAGCCGCCCAATACTTTCTTGCTATTCGAAAAGGAGAATAAAATGAAGAGGGGATTGAAAACATTACTGGTACTTTCTCTGTCTTTTATAATGTCTGTTATACTCATACAATGCGGAGGGGGACACGCTCCGCAAAGCACCAGTCCATCCTCATCGTCATCTTCGTCATCCAACCCTGCTTCGTTAACACTCGTATCCATAGCAGTTACTCCTGCCGCGTCCAGTATAGCAGGCGGGACAACCCAACAATTCACAGCTACCGGGACGTATTCGGACAAGTCCACCCAGAACATATCTTCAATCGTGACATGGACTTCATCGGATGCATCGGTAGCCACGATTAACGCCACCGGCAAGGCCACATCAATAGCTGCGGGTACCACAACGATCAAAGCAACTTCATCAAGTATCGTGGGCTTTACAACGCTGACAGTTTCGACTGCCACGCTCGTATCCATCGCAGTCACACCAGCTAATCCGAGTATAGCCACCGGCACGAGTGAACAATTCACGGCAACGGGGACCTTTTCCGACAAAACTACTCAGAACATTACATCGTCCGCAACATGGAGTTCATCAACCGTCTCCGTCGCCGCCGTAGACTCCAATGGAAAAGCCACATCGGCATCTGCCGGTGCTACTACAATCATGGCCATATCTGGGAATGTCTCAGGCTCCACAACATTGACGGTTACTGCACCGAATACTTTGAACTCGTTGACCTACAATGTCGGCATTAATCCTACGAGCATTGCTATTGATTCAGCCGGCAATGTTTGGGTGACGGATTTCGGCGGCAACAACGTCACTAAATTAAGCTCCACAGGGACTGTCCTCGGCGCATTCCAGGTAGGCAGCGGTCCTTACGGCATCGCCATAGATTCCATAGGCAATGTGTGGGTGACAAATTACTACTCCAATAACGTAATGGAATTAAGCGCCGCCGGAGCCCTTCTTGGAACATTCACAGTCGGTAACGGTCCGCGCGGGATCGCCATTGACTCCCAGGGAAACGTGTGGGTAGCCAACCAGGGCAGCGGCAGCCCTCTGGGAAACACCGTTACAAAGTTGAGTTCCAGCGGGGCCGCTCTCGGAACGTTCCAGGTAGGCCTCGGACCATGGGGCATTGCCGTAGATTCGCAGGGCAATGTGTGGGTATCGAATTACGGAAGCGCTGACTCTCTCGGCAGCAGTGTCACGGAGTTAAGCTCCACCGGCTCCGTACTAGGCACTTTCCAGGTAGGCAACGGTCCGCAAGGCATTGCCATAGACCCATCAGGCCATATATGGGTGGCTAACACCGGCAGTGACACGGCTGCAGGCAATACCGTCGCAGAGTTGAGTTCCAGCGGATCGCTTATAAAGACTTTTTCCGTGGGCAGTGAGCCGCGTGGCATAGCCATTGAGACATCGGGGAATGTCTGGGTGTCGAATTCCGGCAGCACAACTTCGCCCGGAAATACACTGTCAGAGTTAAGCTCCAGTGGCTCATCGCTCAATACTTTCAAAGTCGGAAACAATCCCGGCGGAATTGCGATAGACTTCTCAGGCAATGTGTGGGTTGCAAATTATTACGACAACACAGTTACTGTTTGGAAAGGAGCGACCACAGGAAATCATTTCGTTCCCTACAATGGACCCATTTGGCCGTAAGAAGTGGGAAATGGCAGCGTGTCAGGGATTGCTTGACATCAGAGAGCTAATTGATTAATATGATGTTTAAGCTGTGCGCTATTAATGATTACTGTATATGGCCTAACGGGGGCTTAATTGCAAGAGCAAATTGAGGGACAGGAGGACCACTTTACGAAGGGACTCTCCGGCATTTCAGCTTTGATTAGATATGGCAGAGCAAAACTGTCTCTTAAGATTGTGCTGCCTCTTTTAGTCTGCCTGCTGTCTTTCACAATGCTCCCGGTCAACGAATGCCAGGGGGCCTCGCCTGTTGCGAATATCGGGGTATACGGCAGCGGCACATGGATGCTGGACTATCCCGGCACAGGCTCGTGGGCCGGATGCGGAGCGCCCTCAGACTCCACAAAAGATACTTGCTTCTACGGCTTTGGGTGGGAATCAGACGATGTCCCTGTTGTCGGGGACTGGAACGGCGACGGCAGGGCGAAAATCGGCGTTTACAGAAATGGCGCCTGGTATCTTGACTATCCCGGTACAGGCTCATGGGTGGGATGCGGTGCGCCTTCAGACCCTACAAAAGATGCCTGCTTTTCATTTGGCTGGACTGGCGGCACACCTGTTGTCGGAGATTGGAATGGAAACGGAAAATCAAAGATAGGAGTATACGGCAACGGCACATGGCTTCTTGACTATCCCGGTACAGGCTCGTGGATAGGCTGCGGCGCTCCTTCTGACACTTCAAAAGATGCCTGTTTCTATGGTTTTGGCTGGTTGTCAATTGATGTGCCTGTTGTAGGAGATTGGAGCGGAAGCGGCAAGACCAATATCGGTATATACAGAAGCGGCTCATGGTATCTCGATTATCCCGGCACTGGCTCGTGGATAGGCTGCGGCGCTCCTTCTGATGCAACTAAAGACGCATGCTTCTATGGCTTCGGCTGGAATTCCACCGATGTCCCCGTTGTTGGGGACTGGAGCGGAAACGGCAAGACTAAAATCGGTATTTACAGGAGCAGCGGCAGTTGGTATCTCGACTACCCGGGCACTGGCTCGTGGATCGGCTGCGGTGCGCCTTCGGACACTACTAAGAACGCCTGTTTTTATGGCTTTGGATGGTCGGGCGCTGTCCCAATAGTAGGCAGCTGGAAAGGAAAGTCGTCAGGCGGCAACAGTGCTTCTCTTGTATCTATCGCGGTTACTCCGGCAAATTCGAGTCTTGCCGTCGGGTCGTCTAAACAGTTTGCCGCTACCGGTACTTATTCGGACGGCAGCACCCAGGACATTACTTCATCCGTCACTTGGGCATCGACTCTGACGTCTGTCGCTACCATCAGTAATGTGTCAGGCGCAAACGGCTTGGGTTCCTCCGTAGCTCCGGGCACAACAACAATCTCGGCCACATCAGGCAGTATAGCCGGTTCCACTACCCTGACAGTCAGCAGGGCAACGCTTGTATCTATTGCAGTAACTCCTGCCAATCCGACTATCGCCAAGGGCGGAACTGAACAGTTTACTGCCACCGGGACTTATTCAGACGGCAGCACTCAGATTATCACTTCATCTGTTACATGGAGTTCATCTGCAACATCCGTCGCCACTATTGCAGGAACTAATGGACTGGCATCCTCCGTAGCCACCGGCACAACAATCATCTCTGCCATTTCAGGAAGCATATCAGGCACCACCACACTTACCGTCACGCCGGCAACTCTTGCATCCATCACAATCACTCCTGCTAATCCAAGCATCGCCAGTGGAACAATTAAGCAGTTTTCGGCCACTGGTAATTATACAGATGATAGTACAAAAGATCTTACGGCATCAGTTACATGGAGTTCATCTGCGGCGACGGTCGCAACCATCAGCAACGTACCAGGTTCCAGCGGACTGGCGACCTCAACTTCGGCAGGCACGACGATAATTTCAGCCACGCTGGGAAATGTATCGGGCACGACTACGCTGACAGTTACACAGCCGACACTCGTCTCTATTGCGGTCAGTCCGGCTAATCCGAGTATAGGGGTTGCGTCGACCAAACAATTCACGGCCACAGGGACTTATTCTGACGGCAGTACGCAGAACCTGACCACATCAGTGACATGGACATCGGCACTGACGTCTGTTGCAACGGTCAGTAACGTATCAGGCTCAAACGGACTGGCCACTTCTGTTGCTGCAGGCACAACTACTATATCCGCAACGTCAGGCATAATATCGGGTACTGCCACGCTTACAGTTACTGCAGCAACGCTTTCGTTTATCTCTGTCACTCCAACCTCGCCTAGCATTGTCCTTGGCACTACGCAGCAGTTTACTGCAACCGGGACCAATACGGACGGCAGTGTTCAGAATCTTACGGCTTCAGTATCATGGAGTTCGTCATCCGCATCGGTAGCAACAATCAGCAATGCATCGGGCTCCAATGGCAAAGCGACCTCCGTTGCTGCCGGTTCCACTACAATCACGGCAACTCTGGGCAGCGTATCGGGCTCCAGCACGCTTACAGTCACTTCACCGACAGCTACTACGCCGTCCTCTTATACTACGCCCATAGTTGGGGTCCTTCCTTCCAGCCTTGCCATAGACTATACAGGCAATGTTTGGGTAACAAACTTCGGCATCAACACGGCTACAGAGCTGCTCACAGGCATGACCTCCTCTGGCGGTGTTGTAAATGCACCTATATCACTTAACACATGGCAGTTTGGCGGTGCCAGTCCTTTTGGCATTGCAATAGACTACACTAATGACATATGGATGACAAACTATGACAGTTTCAATGGCGGTTACGCTATTACAATGTTGGAACAAAGCCAGCCTGCATGGGACAACACCGGCGGCTGTCCGGTTTCAGCTGCAGGTTCGTGTGATTGTCCTTCAGTTTATCCGCTCTTAGGCAAAACAAAAGACGCTGGGGGAGACAAGTTTTACACATATACAGCAGGGACCGGGCCTCGTGGTATGGCGATAGACGGCTCAGGCAATGTCTGGGTAACAAATTACGGCACTAACACAATCACAGAGTATTCTCCTACCTATTATTTTTGCCCGAGCAGCGCAACAAAACCTGGCCATGTGGCTGTAACCTCCGCTTCCTATTCTGTAGGCAATAATCCATACGGCGTCGCCATAGACTCGCTCAGTCATATATGGGTATCGAATTACGGCAGCAATACTGTTACGGAGTTAAGCTCCAGCGGCACGGTGCTCGGCACTACGACAGTCGGCACCAGACCTATGGGCATTGCTGTGGACCCGTTAGGCAACGTATGGGTAGCCAACTCCGGCGACAATACGGTTACAAAGTTAAGCTACACCGGCACAGTGCTCGGGACATTCTCGGTCGGTTCGGTACCGCACAACATTGCTATAGAGACGTCCGGCAATGTATGGGTGACCAACTTCGGCACTACGACTTCTCCAGGCAATACCGTTTCAGTGCTGAACACCAGCGGGACACTGATCAACACTTTTACAGTCGGGAAAAATCCGGAAGGGATTGCAATCGATTTCTGGGGCAATGTTTGGGTGTCAAACTACTACGACAATACCCTTACAGTATGGAAAGGAGCGACATCAGGACCTCACTTCTCTCCTTACAGCGGACCTATTTGGCCGCAGTAAAAAAACAGGTCATTTTTTCAGCATGAAAGATTTGTATTTCGGATATTCCTCTTCGACTTTTTCCATTAATCTTTCAATCTGAGCCGACTTTGTCAGCCCTATGAATGCAAGGTCTTTCTCAATAAAACCATAGTTGTCGCCGATGCCTATCTTCAGTTCAGAACATACATAGTTGGCTGCCTTGACCAGCAAAACGTCAAAGGCATGTTCGTTGTCGGCTATGTCGGAAGCCGTAAGGTGGTGCATCGAAATTACGCTGCGGATTTCGACAGGCATACGCCATTTTTTTGCTACATAATCACCTATTCCACAGTGGCTGAAACCGAAGGCCGCAAATTCCACCTCCTCGAAAGGCTTGGCTGCGGACCTGACTTCATCTATCACAGCAGCATATTTTTCTTTGAAGTTAATGTTCATCACCATTTTACCGATGTCATGCAGCAAGCCATGGATAAAATGCTCGCCCAGTCTGCCTGCCCCCAGTTGAACGGCAATCAGCCTGGACGCAACTGCAACGGCGGTGCTGTGTTCCCAAAGTCCTTCATCGATTGCGTCAGAGCCCCTTCGGAGGTCTTTCAGCGCAGACATTACAACAATGTCACTAACGGCCTCGAACCCCATATTCATGATAGCCTCGTCAATTGAACTCACTTTATCGCCCCTGCAGAAATAAGGCGAATTGGCGACTTTCAGTACGCGTGAAGTAAATGCCGGGTCAAAAGAAATAACTTCTGCCAGGTCGTCCGCATTCAGCATCTCTTCGCTAAGCATGTCCAGCACCCTGGCGGCAATCACCGGAAGCGACGGGATGTCCAGTTTCGAAGCGTCGGCAATTTCCTCGAAATCATCATCTTTATGCGTGTTCATATGAAATATCATAAGCAATATAAATAATAAAGTGCAACTGTATTTATGAACTGAGGTGCCGCGCATTGACTCACTTCCCCTCTCTCGAATATAATCAGGAAAAGTCCTCGACCATACCTTATTTCTGTGAAACCAATATCAAATACTGCTTTTTATTGCTGCGGCATACGAATGGATGACGCCGAGGGCGCTCATCCTGTTTGTGGAGACGACTATGCCAAAGTCTTTATGGATGATGCGGCAATGCGAATTTACGGCCCTTTCAGGGGAGACACAAGGACAAATGCCGTCAGCGTGGCGCGCCACAGGATCATAGACGACTTTCTGCGCACTGAGCTTGCTGAAGATCGAAACACCCGCGTATTGATAATAGGCTCCGGTTTTGACAGCCGGCCCTATCGTCTTGAAGGGGGCATATGGCTTGAGTTTGATGAGCCGCAGGTCATCGCGTACAAGAATGAGAGGCTGCCGGTATCGGACTGCCGAAACGAACTGCAACGCATAGCTGTTGACTTCTCGATGGATTCGCTGGAGAAGAAACTTTCCGATATCCCGCCAGGACGCAACACAATAATAGTCATTGAGGGCGTTTTAATGTACCTGGACCATACATCCATCAATAAGCTGCTTCAAACTCTGCGTCGTATTTTTCCATGCCACACGTTAGTCTGCGACCTGGTGACCCGAAAATTCTTTGAGAAATACAGCAGGAAGCTGCATGAAAAACTGCGAAACCTGGGGGCGGTATTCCAATATGCTGTCGACAGCCCCCCCGAAATCTTCCTCGATAATGGGTACATCCTTAAAGACACGGAGTCTGTAGTCGGCAAGGCAGTAGAATACGGCTCAATGCACATCCCGGAACCTGTCTTAAGGGTGTTCCTCCGTACCCTGGCAAACGGCTATAACATTTATCTCTTTGAATCAAAGCAGATGTTATAATAATATTTATTAAAGCGGTGCATCGACTTTTATAAACAGGTCCTTCAATTGCTTCGGCTCCACCGTTGACGGGGCCCCGCTAAGATTGCAAACCGCCTTCTGGGTCTTTGGGAAGGCTATCACATCGCGTATCGACTGTGCCCCGACCATCAGCATGACAAGCCTGTCCAGTCCGAGCGCGAGCCCGCCGTGGGGAGGCGCGCCAAAGTCGAGCGCATCGAGCAGAAAACCGAATTTCACGCGTGCTTCATCCTCCGAGATTCCCAGGAGTTCGAATATTTTTTTCTGAAC
Source organism: Nitrospirota bacterium (assembly GCA_015233655.1). Lineage (GTDB taxonomy): Bacteria > Nitrospirota > Thermodesulfovibrionia > Thermodesulfovibrionales > Dissulfurispiraceae > JADFXI01. The sequence goes on from JADFXI010000015.1 coordinate 29,218, forward strand.
ATCGCGCCTGTGGATACGGATACTCCCGCCGCCGATCTCGCAACCGTTCAGCACAATGTCATATGCCTTTGCCTTGAACGATGCCGTCAGTTCACGGTCAGCGCTGCCGCTCGCCGCAAAGAGCCTCGGCAAATCATCGTCAAGAGGCGAGGTAAAGGGATGATGAATGGCGACAAAACGCCGCTCGTCTTCGTCCCACTCCAGCAAAGGGAAATCTGTTATCCATACAAAGTTAAACTCATCTTTTATCAGGTTCAACCTTTTCCCGAGTTCAAGCCGCATACGGCTGAGCACGTCATGCACGACTTTCTCCCTGTCAGCGACAAAAAGCATTAAATCGCCCTCTTCCGCATCGAGCCGTTCGGCCATCTGCTTCAGCACTTCTTCGGGAAAAAATTTGGCAATCGGAGAGTCAAAACCGGCCTTGATCTTGATCCACGCAAGGCCCTTTGCGCCGAACGACTGGGCCTCTTCCGTCAGTGTGTCAATTTCTTTCCTGGAGAGTCCGGCCATTCCCTTGCCGTTGATCGCCTTTACTCTACCCCCTGATGCCAGGGCATCGAGAAAGACCTTGAATGTCCCCTTAGAGGCGAGATCTGCCATGTCCCTCAGTTCAAGCGCAAACCGCATGTCAGGCTTATCATTTCCGAACCGCTCCATGGATTCCGTAAAACCGAGCCGTTTAAAAGGCACTTGTATGTCAGTGTGCAGCACGTCCTGAAAAAGTTTTTTCAGGAGCAACTCAATAAGCCCCATTATGTCTTCCCTGTTGATAAAGGACATCTCCATATCAATCTGGGTGAATTCCGGCTGCCTGTCCGCCCTCAGGTCTTCGTCTCTGAAACATTTAACTATCTGGAAATATCTTTCGAGCCCTGACACCATAAGTATCTGCTTAAAGAGCTGTGGTGATTGGGGTAAAGCGTAAAACTGTCCGGGGTTTAACCTGCTCGGGACAAGATAGTCCCGCGCGCCTTCGGGAGTGGATTTTGTAAGCACAGGTGTCTCGATTTCAAGAAAGCCCTGCTCATCAAGATAGTCCCTCACGATCTTTGTCACCTTATGGCGCACGATAAGGTTATTTTGCAGTTCAGGCCTTCTCAGATCGAGATACCGGTATTTTAGACGCAGGGATTCAGAGGCCTCGCCCGCTTCTTCCATGGGGAACGGCAGGGTTTCCGCCTCATTCAGTACTGTCAGCGTATCAACATACAATTCAATCATGCCGGTGGGAAGATTGAGGTTCTCAGTGCCTTCAGGCCTTTTTCGCACGTCACCGGATACCGCTATTACAAATTCCGATCTGAGGTCGTGTGCTCGGGAATGGGTTTCTTTAGAGACATCAGGGCTGAATACTATTTGTACCAGACCGCTCCTGTCGCGCAGATCGATGAATATGAGTCCGCCGTGGTCCCTCCTCCTGAATACCCAGCCTGCAAGAGTACAGCGGGCACCTATATCAGCAGCATTAAGTTCACCGCACCATTTATCACGCAACATCCTTCGCATACCTCCAAAACATTTATTGACCTCAAGATATTTTACAGAGATTTTAACGTATTCTTAGCGGCTTCTTAATTCCCGCTTCCGGCTGCCTGAAGCAGGCGTTCAATTTCTTCCGGGGTCAGTGGCCGGAACGCTCCGGGTTTCAGACCGCCTAATTTGAGTCCGCTGATGGCCACGCGTTTCAGCTTCGTCACGTCATGCCCCACTTTCTCCAGCATCCTCCGCACCTGCCGCTTCTTGCCCTCGTGGATCGAAACTTCCAGCCACTGATTTTCTTCAGAGGCCCTGCCCATCCTGACCCTTCTCACTCCGGCAGGGGCCGTCATTCCGTCCTCAAGACGGACGCCGCGGCGCAGCTTATCCATGCTCTCCTCTTTCACCAGCCCTTTGACCTTGACCAGATACGTCTTGGGGACTTCATGTGAAGGATGCAGCAGGGCCTGGGCGAAATCACCGTCATTTGTTATGAGCAGCAGGCCCTCGGAATCATAATCTAGCCTGCCGACCGGAAATACCCGGTATTTGACCCGCTGGAGGAAATCTTTGATCGTGGGCCTCCCTTCGGGGTCGGCAAGCGACGTCACCACTCCCCTCGGCTTATTGAACATAAGATAGACTTTGGGCTCGGGCCTGACCTTAAGCTTGCCGTCGACCTTTATGTGGTCCCTGGCAGGATCAGCCTTCATGCCGATTTCCGCCTCCTTGCCGTTGACAGTCACCCTGCCTTCAGCAATAAGCTCTTCGGCCTTTCGCCGCGAAGCGACACCCATCTGCGCCAGTATTTTCTGTATTCTCTGTTCCATATATTTAGAAATGTCGAACGGTAAATTTTGAACTATGTTTTAATCTCTACGTAGGCCCTGTCGCGCAATCCCCTCGCCCAGCTTTTAAGTTCGGCGTTGTATTTCTCATTCAGCAATTTCTGACGGAGCGCCTCACGAACTTCTTTATCGGACTTGAAGATCCTTGCCTCATTTAACCTGAGAATATACATTCCATCATTTTTCCGAAACGGTTCGCTTATATCGCCCTGCTTTATCCCTGAACAGACGTTCAGGAAGTCCTCCGACATATCACATTTTCGCACAAAGCCCACATTCCCGCCCGTCTTCGCGCTGGAATCGTCGGAATAAGATCTGGCGAGTTCCGAGAAACTCTCACCCGCTTTTATTCTTTTGTAAATATCCTGCGCCTTCTGCTCCAGTTCCTGATCATTGCCGGTCTTCTTGAGCCAAATACGGCTTATATCGAACCCCTCGATGTCTTTGGCCGCATCTTTGTTAGCGGCAATATAGGCGTCTATCTCCTGTTCCGTTACGATTACTTTGCTCCTCACTTCCTGCTCAATCAGGCGGCCCAGCGTTATCTGTTCCGTCATCTTCTTCTTGTATGACTCAGGAGTAAACCCTTCCTTCTTGATTGTTTCGTTGAACGCTTCGTCGGTCATGGAATATTTGCTCTTGATATTATTGATCGCTGCCGTCACTTCAGTGTCGGATACGGTAATCCCATTCTTGGCTGCTTCCTGCAACTGCAGTTTCATATCAATAATGCTTTCCAGAAAAGACATTTCATTGTCCTTGAAAAAGCGCTGCCTGTCGGCGTCCTTCATGGCCCTGATTTCGTCGCTGGCATTAAACTCCATCTCACGGTACAGATCGCTCCAGGTTATGACTTCTTTATTCACTATAGCCATCACACGGTCCAGCAACATTTCGCTCCGGGCAGCAGACGCAAAAACAACCACAATGAGATAAGCGCCCACCAAACATTTCTTAATCATAGCCACCTCCAAAGACAGGTAAAATGTTAAAAGTTAAAAGTGAGAAGTAAAGACTGATAAAGAAACGGCCATTTTGATTATTATTTACTTCCAACTTGTTTGCTTATTATGTATTTTAGCATATTCTCGGCAGTTGCTCCCCGGCCAGCATGTCTATGATGCGTGTCCCTCCAATAACTGTCTTAAGCAGCAGCATGCCGCGGTCACGGCTTTCACCGCAGCAGACTTCGCCGATTACCGCTGCGCCGGCTCCCAGAGGATGCCCTTTCATTTTTTCTATCAGCCTGGCTGCCTCGCCGGACCCAACTATCGCCAAAAGTATCCCTTCGTTTGCAACATAAAGAGGATCAAGACCCAAAAGATCGCAGGCGCCTCTCACCCCATCAGGCACAGGCAGCAACTGTTCATTTATCGAAATGCACCGCCCCGATTCCAGGGCAATTTCCTTCAGCGTTGTAGCCACGCCGCCCCTTGTAGGGTCTCGCATCATATGTACCGCTCCGGAAATGCCGAGCATCTCTGCGACTAGCCCGTTCAAAGCAGCCGTATCGCTGACCACCGGGGGATCAAACGCAAGACCGTTCCGCTCAGCCATTACCGCGATGCCGTGGTTCCCTATCGGCCCGCTGATTATGACCTTATCGCCCTCCATGACCCTGTGCGGGCCGAGATCACATCCGCCGGTAATAATGCCTATTCCCGACGTATTGATAAACAAGCCGTCTCCCTTGCCCTTATCGACAACTTTCGTGTCCCCGGCAACTACGCTGACACCGGCCTTTTTAGCGGCTTCGGCCATTGACGCTATAACACGCCTCAAATCATTAACAGGAAATCCTTCCTCGATGATAAAGCCGGTTGCTATATATAGCGGGGTTGAACCTGCCATTGAGAGATCGTTGACCGTGCCGTTGATCGCCAGATCGCCTATGTTCCCCCCAGGGAAAAAAAGAGGGGACACGACATAAGAATCAGTTGTAAAAGCAAGCTCTGGACTCCCCACAGCATCGTTGATAATTGGGATGCGGATGACCGCGGAGTCGCCCAGCTGACCCATATTAAATGCAGGAGCAAAGTGTTCCCTGATCATCTTGTGCATGAGTTTTCCGCCGCTTCCGTGCCCCAGTAAAATACGTTCCATATTACCGGTTACCGGTCCTGCGGAGGAGGGTTGACTTCCAGCAGTGCCGATGCTCCACCTTCCCTGGAAGTTCCTAACGCCGTAACATAGTATGTCGTTTGGGAGTTGAGGGGACTGTTATCTTTGAATGTGGGTGTGACTGCTTCACCAATGAATCCAAAGTTGCTTTCCGTCGCCCTTTTCCGGTACACATGATAACGTTTTACCCAGGTCTCGGGGTTCTCATTCCACAAAAGCACCAGGCCGCCCTGCCGGGCATACACATATTTTAACGCTGAAGGCTTGGAAGGCACAAAGTCAGCCGGGTTGACTTCGAGCACTTCCGAAGGAAACCCTTCATCCTTGATGTCGGAATCGAGCAGTGATCTGACAAAATAATATGAGGGCAGATAAGTTTCCACTTTGTCGCTGAATAGAGGGCCGCTCAATGCAGACTTGTTCAAAAGTACTGCGCTCGAAACGTTCTTGTCACGGCCCTTGTAAATGTTATATTTTATCTTTCCCTCCGCTGCCTTCCATCTGATGTCGACAGCATCGTTTTTCACCTCATAAGATAATCCGGCGGGTGCAGGCGGGAGCATTAAGGGCGTGACTTTAATGACAGGAGACTGATCGCTTATAATGTTCCTGACGCTGAGCACCAGTATTCTATAGAAATAGGCAGTGCCTGCCGTAAAATCATTGTCTGTATAATGCGTCACATTAGCCGGCAGAAAAACGATATTCTTAAATTCAGTCGGAATTTTATCCGAGTTCCCGACAGCCTTCTCAACATAAAAACCCTTAATGAGGTCCTGCATGTCCGATGACACAGAGTAAGACCACGAAAGCAGCAACGCATCTTCACGATGCACGACCGAAATGTTCGTTACAGGAGCGGGCTTAACAAAAGTTACAAGCGTAGGTTCACCTTTCTTACCGCAAGACGTAAGCAATGCGCCTGCTGTAAAACAAATCACGAAGATAGAAAATACGAAACCGCGAAATTTCATTTAAGGGAATTCCGGAATCGCTTAATCTGCGCCTTTACAGCGGTCGGCGAAGTGCCCCCGTATGATTTCTTGGCATTGACCGATGCCGAAGAACTAATAACATCAAAAACATCTTTTTCTATCTTAGGTGAAAATAAGCGGTATGATTCCAAATCCAAATCATGTAACTGCTTACCGTTATCAAGGCAAAAACGCACAATCTTGCCGGTTATTTCATGTGCAGTCCTGAAAGGCAGTCCCTTATTCACAAGGTATTCGGCAATGTCGGTGGCGGTAGAGAAGGCCGCGTCACTGCTTTGCCTAAGTCTCGCCGCGTCGAAAGTCATGTTCTTCAACATCTCAGGAAGGATCGAAAGCACAGCCCTCAGAGTATCGGCAGTATCAAAAAGCGGCTCCTTGTCTTCCTGCATGTCCCTGTTATAAGTCATGGGGAGGCCTTTCATAACAGTAAGGAGACTCATCAGATTGCCGTAAACTCTGCCAGTCTTGCCGCGCATTAATTCAGCTACATCAGGGTTCTTCTTCTGCGGCATTATGCTGGAGCCGGTAGCAAACGCATCGGCTATTTCGACAAAACCGAATTCCTCTGAAGACCATAGGACCATTTCCTCCGCCATCCTGGAGACATGCATCATGAGTACCGCTGCACAGGACAGAAACTCCAGCGCAAAGTCCCGGTCCGAAACAGAGTCCATACTATTGTCTGAAACAGAGTCGAACTTCAGCAGAGATGCAACGTACTGTCTGTCTATCGGCAAACCTGTCCCGGCAAGCGCGCATGAGCCGAGCGGCAGCACATTAATCCGCTTAAGCGCATCTCCGAATCTCATGCGGTCCCTGCGGAACATCTGTGCATACGCCATGACGTGGTGCGCCAGAAGGACAGGCTGCGCCCTCTGAGTGTGCGTGTAGCCCGGCATAACAATCCCAAGCGTGCCGTCAGCCAGGTCGGCCAAAACTGTCTCAAGCCTCCTGAGAAGCCCGATAATTTCCTCGACAGAGGCCCTGACATAGAGCCTCAAATCAAGCGCCACCTGGTCATTGCGGGAACGTGCAGTGTGGAGCATGCCGCCCGCGTCTCCGACCTTCTTGATGAGCGCGGCTTCTATATTCATATGAATGTCTTCAAGTTCCTCTCTGAACCTGAAGCGGCCCTCTTCTATTTCTGTCCAGATGTCCTTCAGCCCTCTAACAATGCGCCCAGAGTCGCGTTTTGAAATTATGCCCTGCTTTGAAAGCATCTTTGCGTGCGCAATACTGCCTTCAATATCGTATTTCCAGAGCTTCTTATCGAAGGATATTGACTCAGTGAAGTCCTCAACGCTCTTAGACGTCTTTTCGGTAAACCTTCCTGCCCAGGGTTTCTTCATGGCCTACTGGTGCTCTTCAGCCTTTATTTTCTGACGCTCGGCAATGATCTTCTGCGTAATGTGAGAAGGCACTTCCTCATAATGGGACGACTCCATCGAATAGAGTCCCCTGCCGGACGTAATGCTCTGGAGCTGGTTGGCATAAGTCAGCATCTCTGCCATTGGGACAAGTGCGTTGATTTTCTGGTTGCCGCCGGCTTGCGGTTCGACACCCTGAACTTTCCCGCGCCGGGTGTTCAGGTCTCCTATGACAGAACCGAGCGTGTCCTCCGGGGTGGTAACTTCAACTTTCATGATCGGTTCAAGCAGTACCGGCCTGGCATCCTGTACAACTTTCTTAAAGGCCATTGATCCGGCTATCTTGAACGCCATTTCCGACGAGTCGACTGAATGATAAGTGCCGTCATAGAGCGTGACCTTGACGTCGACCATCTGGTATCCTGCAATAACGCCCTCGTGCATGGCCTCGACTATCCCTTTCTCGACTGCCGGTCTGTATTGATGAGGGATTACGCCGCCGACTATTCTGTCGGTAAACTCGTAACCGCCACCCCTGGGCAGCGGCTCCATTTCGATCCAGCAATCGCCGTATTGCCCCCGTCCCCCGGATTGCTTCTTGTACCTGCCCTGCCCCTTAGCAAAAACGCGTATAGTCTCCCTGTAGGGGATTTTGGGGGTCTTCATGGCGACTTCGACCCCGAATTTTCTCTTGAGTTTTTCGAGTGAGACCTCCAGGTGCACCTGTCCCATGCCGGAGAGAATCATTTCCTTCGATTCCTCGTCGCGCGTGAAATGAAGGGTCGGGTCCTCTTCGAGAATTCTGTGAAGTCCGACACTGACCTTCTCTTCATCACCTTTTGTTTTTGGCGCTATTGCATAAGAGATCAGCGGCTCGGCGAACTTGACCCTTTGAAGCACAATAGGGTGATGCTCTTCACATAGCGTATCACCGACGTTCGTGTCCTTTAATTTGACTACAGCCGCTATTTCGCCCGGCCCGGCTGTCTGGGTTGGGACATGTTTTTTGCCCTGAAGGTAAAAAACCTGGCCGATCCTTTCTTTGCTGCCGGTTTCAGAGTTAAGGACAGTAGAGTCGGCTTTCAATATTCCGGAATAGACCCTGAAAATCGACATTTTCCCCGAATAGGGGTCCGCAACTGTCTTGAAGACATAAGCGGTAAGCGGATCAGTTTCTACAGGTTTTCTCTCAATCTCTTTTCCATCTTTGGGGTTCTTGCCGCGCACAGGCGATATCCTGCTCATGTCTTCAGGTGACGGCAGGCAGAGCAGCGCCGAGTCCAGAAGCTGGCTTGCGCCGACATTGAGCGTAGCGGAGCCGCATATAACAGGTATAAATCTCCGGGTAAGCGAGGCTTCCCTGACACCCTTCATTATTTCCTCTTTTGAAAGTTCCGTCCCCTCAAGGTATTTTTCCAACAGAGAGTCGTCCGACTCAGCAATCTTTTCAACCAGCTTCTTCCTGTATTCTGCAGCCTTATCCTGCATGGATGAAGGGACATCGGATTCCACAGTCTTTCCGTCTTTCACAACATACGCCTTCATCGCAACGAGATCAATTATTCCCGTGAAGCCCTCGCCCTCGCCAATGGGGATATAAAGCGGGACCGCCTCAGACTCAAAAGACTTCTCAAGCTCCCCGACCGCCATGTAGAAATTAGCAGCCTCCTTGTCGAGCTTATTTACAAAGACGACACGCGGCACTTCAAATTCGCAGGCATACTTCCATATCTTTTCGGTTTCAGCTTTTACGCCTGATATTGCGCTGACAATTACGACCGCCCCATCGGATACCCTGAGACTGCCCCTGGTATCTTCAATAAAATTTATAAAACCGGGGGTATCTATAAGATTGAAGCGCGTGTTCTTCCAATCACAGTAAGCAACCGCGGACACCACGCTTATTTTCCGGGAAATCTCTTCAGGCTCGCAATCCGTTGTAGTATTTCCGCCCTCGACACTGCCGACCCTGTCTATTACCCCGGCATTGAACAACATAGCCTCTGTCAATGAAGTCTTGCCGGCCCCGCTATGAGCTATAATTGCTACATTTCTGATCTGCCCAGCGTTCAATCCTGACATAACTACCCCCTGTTAATAATTTCTTCTATTATTGGCATGTATTCTGTCTTGCGTTCGAAGGTCTTGGACCACAATTTAAGGACTAAAAAAGTGAGAGCGAAAAGGCCGAACCCGCCGGTGGCTG
>JADFXI010000015.1:38343-38765 GCA_015233655.1 Nitrospirota bacterium
GATAAGTAGAAGCCCTGAAAACTACCTTGACTGTATCCCCTACCCTGGCATCAATGCGATTGTCGGCTTCCATCACTGCATCCCCGTTCCCCAACGTCTCGCACAGAGAACTGCCTGGGCACGATTCGCACGAAGCCTGCCTTGAAACAGCAATAACGGCCTTTATTCCAATGATATCCTTAACAATGCCGATTTCTTCCATAGTTATGTATCCTACTATATATGCTATTACGCAGTAAACCTTGACAACGCATGTTGTTTTTACTAAGCTTAAGTTAAGAATTAAGCAGCCGTATTATAGATATGGCAATGTTATGAGATAATGCGGAAATTGTTCAGTGATAAATGGAGGAACATCATGAAAAAGCTTTTATTTACAGGAATATTTGCAATTGCAGTCTTTTTTGTCCTGTCCGCATCTA
>JADFXI010000160.1:0-5172 GCA_015233655.1 Nitrospirota bacterium
TCAGTCCGAGGTGGCCCAGACTAGCAAGTTGATACAGAAAGTAGGGGAAGCCTTGTCCCGTATCGTCGAAACCGTGGGGAAAAGTAATGATCAAGTCTCACAGATAGCCGCAGCTGTGGAGGAGCAGTCGGCCGCCGCTGAGGAAATCGCAGGGAATGCTGCTAAGACTTCCGGCTCAGCAAGTGAAGTTAAGGCTATGGCGGACGATATCATGTCGGAGGTCGACGAGTTGGTCGACATTGCCGAAATACTGATGGACAGCATGGGCATTTTTAAAACTACAAAGAACCCTGACAACTTATTCATTGAGAATGCCGTGCAGACAGCCGTCCAAATATCGGCGGCTATGCAGAAAGCGGTGGACAGCGGGCAGATCAGCATGAACGATCTCTTTGACGATAAATATGTCAGTATAGACGGCACCAACCCGCAGCAGTTCGTCATCAGGAGCCAGCCGTTTCTTGAGCAGATACTGCCGCAAATACAGGAACCGGTGCTGAAATTAAATGAACGCATAGCATTTTGCGTGGCTGTTGATCGTAATGGATTCCTGCCCGTCCACAATGCCGTCTATTCCAAACCGCAGCGCAGGGTCGCCACCGACGAGGACCTGGCTTGGAATACTGCCAATTGTAGGAACAAAAAGTTCTTTAAGGACCGCGTGGGATACGCCGCTGCCCAGAACCAGAATAAATTTCTTTTGAGGGCTTACCGCCGCGACATGGGCGGCGGCGAGTTTGTTCAGATGAAGGATGCATCGGCTCCAATATACGTATCAGGTAAACATTGGGGTGGACTCAGAATAGGCTACCGTTCAGCGGGTTAGGCTGATCAAATGCCAAAATAGGGTGTTACAGTTCTATTATTACTTTCCTGCAACTATGTTCAACAACTTGTCAGGAACGTAAATTACTTTCTTGACCTTGCCGCGGTCAACATACTTGCTCAACTTGTCGTCGCCTATGACAAGCTCGAACAATCTCTCCTGGGACATTCCTTTTTCCACATCCAAGGTACCCCTCAGTTTTCCATTGACCTGCACCGCTATAGTCACATTTTCCTCTGTAATAAGGTTGCTGTCGTATTCAGGCCATCTCTGGTCCATCAAACCGGTATCTTTACTGATAGCATTCTCCCATATCTCGGAAGTCATATGCGGCGCAAATGGATAGAGCAGTACGCAAAGGATCTCGATCATTTTCTTCGGTATCGCAGTCATGGCCAAAAGTTCATTTGTATAGGACATGATTTCAGAAACGGCGGTGTTAAAACGCATCTTCTCGATTCTGTCCGAAACGATCATTATAGTCCTATGCATAAGCCTGAGGTCCTTCTCAGCAAGACTGATATTAACGTCGATCTTTTCCACGGTGTTCCAGACACGGTTCAAGAAACGTGAAATGCCGATAAGTCCCTCGGTGTTCCACATGACCGCCAGATCGAAGGCGCCTATAAACATCAGGAATACCCTGAATACATCAGCGCCGAATTCATTGGCTATATCATCAGGATTTACCACGTTGCCGCGTGACTTCGACATCTTTTCGCCGTCAGACCCAAGGATCATGCCGTGTGACGTTCGTTTCTTGTACGGTTCCTTACATGGCACTAAACCTTCGTCATACAAAAATTTATGCCAGAACCTCGAGTACAGTAAATGCAGCGTTGTGTGTTCCATCCCGCCGTTGTACCAATCAACAGGCAGCCAATAGTCGAGTTTTTCCTTCGCAGCGAACTCCGACATATTTTTCGGATCGATATACCTGAGGAAGTACCAGGACGAGCCGGCCCACTGGGGCATGGTATCCGTTTCCCTCTTCGCAGATCCGGAGCACTTGGGGCACTTGGTATTCACCCAATCGGTCAGGCCCTCCAGCACAGATTTTCCGTCTTCACCTGATATAAATGATTTTACCTCGGGCAGCAATACAGGCAGCTCTTCTTCAGGAACGGGTACCCATCCGCATTTGTCGCACTGCACCATAGGGATGACCTCTCCCCAGTATCTCTGACGGGAAAAGACCCAATCCCTGAGTTTATAATTTATTTTACTTCTGCCCAGGTTGTGCGTACCGAGCCAAGCCACAATCTCTTCTTTTGCCTTCTCAACATTTAGGCCATCGAGAAATCCGGAATTTACCAACAGGCCGTCACCTTCATAAGCCTCGACTGAAATGTCTCCGCCTGATATGACCTCTCTGACAGGCAATTTATATTTCATTGCAAATTCGTAGTCCCGCTGATCGTGGGCAGGAACAGCCATTATAGCACCGGTCCCATAGCCCATAAGTACGTAATCAGAGACCCAAATCGGTATTTTTTCCTGAGTTGCGGGATTAACAGCACCCAGGCCCTCCAGCATAACGCCTGTCTTTTCCTTCGAAAGGTCCATCCTTTCGAGGTCAGACTTGTATTTGGCCTGTTCGCAATAATTCCTGACTTCAGGCCCGTTGCTTATCAGTCTGCCGAGGTCCGCCAGCATCGGATGTTCAGGAGAAAGCACCAGGTAGGTGGCCCCGAAAATGGTATCAGGCCTGGTAGTAAATACTCTAATGTTTAAATCGCGGCTTACAGAAAAATCTATCTCAGCGCCGTAGCTCTTGCCTATCCAGTTAATTTGCTGCGTCTTTATCTTGTCGAGATAATCGACCTCATCAAGATCATTAATCAATCTGTCGGCGTATTCGGTAATTCGCAACATCCACTGGTTCTTGTTTTTCTTGACGACAGGAGACCCGCATCTCTCGCATGTGCCGTTGATCACTTCTTCATTTGCGAGGCCGACCTTACAGGAAGTACACCAGTTGATAGGTATGTCGGCCTTATATGCAAGTCCCTTTTTGAATAATCTCTGGAAGATCCATTGCGTCCATTTATAGTATGCAGGATCGGTTGTATTGATCTCGCGGTCCCAGTCAAATGAGAACCCCAGCATCTTCAGCTGTCTCTTGAAATTGGCAACATTCCTCCCCGTCGATTCACGCGGATGCACGCCATGTTTAATGGCAAAGTTTTCGGCAGGAAGACCGAAGGCGTCCCAACCGATGGGAAACAAAACATTATGTCCCTCCATGCGCCTCTTCCTTGCGATTATATCCATGGCCGTGAAGCTTCTGGGATGGCCGACGTGTAGCCCCTCCGCCGAAGGATATGGAAACTCAATCAGCGCATAATATTTAGGCTTGCCGCCCTCATCAGCAGCGCTGAACGACTTCTTTTCAAACCATATGTCCTGCCATTTTTTCTCGATTTCTTTAAACGGATAAGACATTTAATCCCCCCAATTCTGCAATGACTGACATATCGATGCCCGACAAACTGAACCATGCATTCAACGCACAACCCGTAAGAAAATTGAGTGCTCGGCGGGCATGACGACCAGTGTAAATACTGTTATGAGAAAGTTAATAACATGAATTATACCATAGGTAATATGCCTGATAGGAGGTTACGGACTTCGTTGCCTTGACATTTAGCAATAAATATAATTTAATAGTTTGGTTGTAACCCCGTGCCTTAACCCCGAGTACAAAGGCACGGGATAAAGGCCTGCCCGGAGCACAGAGGACTTGAGTACTCGCAGAGGAGACCCTTTTAAACATGTTCCGACTTGGCCGAAAAACGCCGTTTTAAGGACCGGAGAGTGGTTAATTAAACGTAGATAAAAAATTATGGTACTCATTAAATGCACAAAATGTGGTAAGAAGTTTTCAGATAGGATGGATATATGCCCTTATTGCAAGAAGAATGTATCTGAAAAAGCGATAGAACAGGGCAATAAATTACCTATAGATTACATTAAAGAGCAAGAAAATAGAGAGTCAGCGATTTATGGCAGTGATACTACAGCAGATTTGACGCCGGGAAATCCCAGCAAATTTATTGTAATCATAATTTGCGCAGTATTGGTAGGGTTCTTTGCAGTATGGGCTGGGTTCCGTTTTGCACGTAAATCCTCGGCAACAATACACCTTGAGCAGAGTTCGAGACAACAAGTCGTTTTTATTGCAAATTCAATTCGGTTCAATACTCACAATGCAGAGCAGTGTAATAACATTTGTATCCCCGATAGAACAATTCAGTCATACTTGTCAGAAGGATGGCGAATAACAACCTCGTCTCCTAAAGAGTATATTCATCCCATAGAAAAAGGACCCGATATTTATGGGACTTATCACTGCATTTGCGTGGGAACTGAATATGTCCTCGAAAAGTGAGTGTTTGTTGCACGTTTCAATGGAAAGGAGACAGACGCAGGGACTCGCATTCCCACCAGGCTTTATCCTTTTTTTAAGAGCGGTGAGCATGGTGCTTTTTTTTAAATGTAATGATATCTTAAATCATGTGCGGCAGATTTGTCAGAAGTAGTCCGGTCTCTACCATAATAGAGATATTCCATGTCGCAGCTGCCTCATTTGAGCTTTCATCCAGCTATAACATAGCCCCCTCGCAAGATATCGTCATTATTAATAATACAGGAACAAGGGAACTTATTAAATGCCGATGGGGGTTCCTGCCTTCATGGATAAAAAATATCCCGGAGACAAGCCCTATGATTAATGCCAGATCCGAGACAATTGATGAAAAGCCCTATTTCAAAGAAGCCTTCAGGAAGCAAAGATGTTTAATTATTGCCGATGGCTTTTATGAATGGAAGAGAGAGAAGCAGAAGAAGATTCCCTACTACATAAGGTTAAAATCAGGCAAGCCTTTCGGGTTCGCCGGGCTCTATAATTATTCGTCATGTCCTGATGGGAATAAAATCTGTGGCTGTGCGATTATAACCACTGAGTCTAATGATTTGGTGGCCTCTATTCACAACCGCATGCCGGTGATTGTTTCTGAAAATAGTATTGACATGTGGCTTGATCCGTCATTTCCGGATTACAATGTACTGAAAGGTATTCTACGTCCCTATGCATCAGAGGAAATGGAGATGTTTAAAGTATCGAACACGATAAATACTCCCAAATTTGATTCTGCGACAAATATATTGCCAACAACGGAAGAGTGACATCCGGAGTTAACGGTTACACACGTGCTTACTGTAAGGATTACCGATTGTACCCAGCACAATGCTCATTGTAGCGGGCGGTGAGGATTCCCGTGAGCAGGTCGCGCCGCTACGTCCACCTGAAAACAAATAGGTATTCGGATTTGCAACAGAACATG
>JADFXI010000160.1:5298-5699 GCA_015233655.1 Nitrospirota bacterium
CGGCAAAATGAAAAAAACCAATATTATAGGCACATCATATTTCGCAACTTGTAATTAAAAAATAAGACTATCCTGTGGTGTTTATCGTTACTTCTCATTGATACCTTTCTTGTATTTCAGGCGTTACTCTGCCATAAGACTTTCAATCAGATGTGTGCCTTGTATTTGACAAAGGATGATCTCTCCGGTTGGTTGTCAATGCTCCTTGCGGATGTCAACTGTTGTTGACATCCGCTTGCCCGCAATAAATCAATATCATCCTGTTTTTATACGTTATTTGGAATAGGCATTTTTTTTGCTGCTGTAGATTTATGGATCTGGCAGAACCTTCATATGTATCGCCCAGAAGCATTCTTATCATTGATGATGACATTCCAGTAAGAAGTAGCCTTAAACAAATA
>JADFXI010000161.1 GCA_015233655.1 Nitrospirota bacterium
CCTGCTCCGGCAACTAATCAACAGTCGGCGAAACAACGCCGCACGCCATTTGATTTTCTGTGAATGGTTCTGTATTCTGTCTCTATATATAATATTTTGTTCCCCGGGTGCTATGACTCATGGTAAAGCGACTAGACCAGGAAGACGAACTGTATCGTGTAAACACCGAAAACCGCCACCTGAAGGATACGGTCTCCGCCATGCGCGAGCAGATCGAAACCATACGATACGAACAGGAAAAAAATGTTCAGTCTGCCGTTGCGGAAGCTAATGCCGAGATATTGCAGCTCCGTGCCGCAGTTGTCTCACTTCGCGAAGAACTCGAGAACATGCGTTATGAGAAAGACAGGAGTGTCCAGGAAGCGATAGCATCGGGACATGGCGAGATCCTTCAGCTGAAATCGACAATCCAGGAACTGCGAAATGAAATAGAACGCAGGATTGCGTCATTTGAAGATAGGCTGGCGGATGAGCGCCTTGCCCATCGTAATGAGCTTATTGAATTGCAGAAGACAATACATATGCTGCGAGATGGACTGACGGAGAAACAGGAGATTAACGCAGACTGATGGAGAAAAGAAAGAAATCCGCTCCAGCGCCGCGCAACGCGCCGAAGAAAAAAGCAAAGGGCGTAATTGAATCACAGACTGAGGTGCAAAAGAGATTGCACCAGTCTGAGATGCTTCTCAGCATTTCCAGAAAGCTTGCTGCAATAGATTCACTTAATGAGATCCTGGAAGCCCTGGTCGAAATTACCACCAGAGAACTCGGGGCAGAGCGCGGATCTCTTTTCCTTAACGACAGCGAAACCAGAGAGTTATATTCTGTGGTAGCGCAGGGCAATTTCAGCCGAAGGATCCGGATTCTTAACACCAGCGGCATCGCAGGCGCGGTTTTTCAGAGCGGCAAGGGGATCATTGTCCACGATGCATATAAGGACGATCGTTTCAATCCCGAGGTCGATCAGCAGACCGGTTTTAGTACAAAAAGCATTCTATGCACTCCGATAAAGACTGTGAAGGGTGACGTTATCGGTGTCGCTCAAGCCCTGAATAAAAAAGGCGGAAGTTTCACAAATGATGACCTGAAGCTCCTTGAGGCCATGACTATGCAGGCCGCGGTAGTGATGCAGGGAGCGCAAATAATCGAAAATATGCAGCGCTCCAGAACGAGGGAACTGGAGTTTCTTAATGTCGTGGCTGATATCACATCCGAGATAGAACTGGGTGCTCTGCTCCGGAAGGTCATGAGTGAAGCAACACGCATGCTGCAGGCCGAACGTTCCACTCTTTTTCTTAATGACGAGAAGAAAGATGAACTCTGGTCGCTGGTCGGAGAAGGCATAGGGGCGACCCAGATCCGTTTCCCCAATCACCTCGGCATTGCCGGAGCGGTTTTTTCGAGCGGCAAGTCTGTGAACATACCTCATGCTTATGCCGACCTGCGCTTCAATCCGGCGTTCGACAAGAAGACAGGATTTTTTACCCGCTCAATACTTTGCACTCCGGTTGTGAACAAGAACGGCAAGGTAATAGGAGTCACACAGGTGCTCAACAAGCGGGGCGGCGCATTTACAGATGAGGACGAGTCCAGGCTGAAGGCATTTACAGCGCAGGTGTCAATAGCCCTCGAGAATGCAAAGCTGTTCAATGATGTCCAGAACATGAAGAATTACAACGACAGCATGCTGCAGAGCATGAGCAACGGCGTTATTACCCTCGACGAAGACGGAAAGATTGTAACATGCAATACCGCAGGGCTGCGGATAATGAAGATGCCTGAAGCAGAGATTGTCGGAACCGGCATGATAGATTTTTTCATCGGGATTAACGCCTGGATAGCGGAAAAGGTAAAGCGCGTAGGTGAGAACCAGAAGTCAGACATAACGATGGACGCGGAGCTTCAATTCAGCGGAGACAAGGTTTCTGCCAATGTAACGGTCCTGCCGCTCGTGAGCGACGAAGGCAAGAAGCTGGGGACAATGATAATGCTGGAAGACATCTCGGGCGAGAAGAGGATGAAATCCACCATGTCGCGGTATATGGATCCCGGGGTTGCCGAGCAGCTTCTGGCGGGCGGTGAAGATGTGCTGGGCGGGAAGAGCACCGAGGCCACTATCCTCTTTTCAGACATCCGCAGCTTTACGACCTTATCAGAGGAACTCGGAGCTCAGGGGACAGTCAGCCTGTTGAACGAATATTTTACCCTCATGATGGAATGCATCCAGGCAGACGGCGGCATGCTGGACAAATTCATAGGCGACGCTATCATGGCTGCCTTTGGAATCCCTGTCGCCTATGATGACAGCGAAGACAGGGCCACCAGGTGCGCCATAAATATGCTTAAAGCCCTTGGTGAATGGAACGCCAGACGGACCGGTCCTGGCAGAAAACCTCTGGCCATAGGCATTGGCCTTAATACCGATGTGGTTGTTTCAGGCAATATAGGATCTCCCAAGCGCATGGACTATACTGTAATTGGAGACGGAGTCAACCTGGCATCCCGTCTAGAGTCAGCCTGTAAACAATACAGTGCGCGGATACTCATTAGTGAAAATACTTATAGCAAGCTCAGGGGCACATACAGGATACGTGACATTGATGATGTTGTGGTAAAGGGCAAGACAAAGCCTGTCAGAATATATGAGGTGCTCGATTACCATACCAATGAGACATTTCCGCACCTTATGGAAGTGGTAGGCTATTTCAGGGAGGGCCGCGCCGCCTATATGGCAGGCAACTGGGAGCAGGCGCTCAAATTGTTCAATGACGCGCTCCGGCTGAACCCAATGGACAAGCTATCGCATCTTTATATCGAACGTTGTGAACACCTGAAGTCAAATCCTCCCGTTGGTGAATGGCAGGGAGTGTGGGTGATGACCTCAAAATAGTTGTTCTTTAAACGCTAGCTGATTGTTGAGGAGAAGATATGGGTGTTTCTGAACAGGAAATAATAAATATGGTCGAAAAGATGCCCGCATTTCCGCAGAGCGTGCATCGTGTAATGGAGTTGGCGGCAGACATCAACTGCAATCCGAGGGACCTGGTAGAGGTCATAGAGCATGACCCGGTACTGATCCTGAAGATTCTTAAACTCGTGAACCCGCTGTCAGCCAGGTCAAGGGCAGCCTGCATGCTGCCGATTCCGCCGCCGACTATAAGAACAGAACCCCTCTTTGGGGCCGCAGCTATAGCGCTCATATTAGTTCTAACTCCTTTAAAAGTCCTGTTGCTTCTGTAAAATGCCTGTCAATCTGCATTTCATGAGGGCTGAGGCCCATCGCTATGCCGACAAGTTCGGTGATGAAATAGACAGGCAGCCGTTCAGCTATGCCGTACTTTTCTCTTATCTCTTCCTGATATGCGTCGAGATTAAACTGGCACATAGGGCATGTTGAGACAAAGCAGTTTGCGCCTCTGGCTACGGCATCTTTCATAATCTTTGACATTAAAGACAACGACATTTCCGCATCATTGACAGAAGCGGCAGCCCCGCAGCAGTCAGTCTTGTATGCCCAGTCGAGCGGTTTTGCCCCAAGCGCGCTGCATACAATCTCCATGCCCTGAGGGTTTTCCACATTATCGGGCACTTCCATATCACAAGGGAAACGGGTCATCAGGCAGCCGTAGTAACATGCCGGCTTCAGGCCCTCAAGCTTCTTTATGATCTTTTCTCCGATCAGGCCTGACTGGGCCCTTGGGACAAGCAGTTCAAGGATGCTCCTGATCTTTATCTTGCCGGAAACTTTTTGCGTCAGTTCAGCATTGATCGATTCGAGTAATGCGGGGTCACCGGCCAGCTTTTTCTGTGAAACAAGCGTCCTGCTATAGCAGGACGAACAAGGGATGACCATTTCGGAAAAACCGCTGGCATCGGCAATGCCCAGGTTGCGGGCGGGTAATGCTATCGAGAGAAATTCATCCGTTTTCTCGGCTGATGTCGCCCCACAGCAGTTCCAGTCTTCAATCTCTTTGAGTTCAACCCCTAACTTACGGAACACCAGCTTGCTCTGGATATCATAAAGTTCCGAGGACGCATGTAATGTGCATCCGGGATAATACGCTATTTCCATAATCTACCTCTTTTAACGGTCCGTCTGTTGCCTGGACTTTTTATAAAGGGCCTTTACCTCGGCAAGATTCCTGACTCTTGCGAGCCGGAAATGAAGCCTTCTTTTCCGTATCATGGCAAGACCGAGACGCGAGGAGGCCTTTATTTCATCAGTTATGATCTTCAAATTGCCTCTCTTTACTGCGCTTGCCGTATTCTCCAGCTCATATATGCCCATGAACTCCACTTCATTGAACCGGCCGAAATGAGAGGTCGCCTTCATAAAGGCATTATGAAATGCCGCCACTTTAGGGAGCAAAGGTTCGGTATGCGCCTCTTTTGCCATCTGCTTAAGGGTTTCGGTAATTCGGGCGGTTTGAATATTATTGGGACAACGGGCACCACAAGTGAAACAGGAAAGACATTTCCATACAAGGAGATTGTTCATCGCCTCTTCCCTGTCACCCAATAAAATCATCCTGATCAGCCGGTCAGGGGTGACTCCGGCCTCCACTCCTACGGGACACCCGGCAGCACATCTGCGACACTGGTAACAAGCCGGCAGGTTCTGCCCGGAACGCTCCATAATCTCATGAAGCAACGGCTTTGATAGGTCCGGCTCGTATTTAATCGCTGTAGTTGTCATACTAAAGCTCCCGATAGACCATAAGAATTTTAAATACTCCTATTAATATAACATCCGCAAGACCGCTTTTTCAATCAAAAACAGACTATGAATCTTGTGCTTATTATTTTATCCCTGCGTGCAGTTTCGCTGACGCAACGGTGTTCTTCATCAGCATTGTGATAGTCATCGGACCGACACCGCCAGGCACAGGTGTTATGGCCCCTGCTATCTCCTTGGCCGCCTCGAAATCGACATCTCCCTTGAGTATCGGCACAGGCTTGCCGGTCTTCTCGCTTATCTTCTCGCCGACGCGGTTTACACCCACATCAATGACACAAGCTCCCGGCTTTATCCACTCAGGCTTAACCAGACCCGGCACTCCGGCTGCAACAATGAGGATATCCGCGCGTTTGCAGTGGGCCTCGAGGTTTTTCGTTCCTGTGTGAACAATTGTGACAGTCGAATTTGCACCCTTGCCTTTCTGGAGCATTATGTTGGCGATAGGTTTGCCTACGATATTTGAGCGGCCGACCACAACCACCTCTGCACCTGAAGTCTCAAAGCCTGCCCTGACAATCAACTCCTGAATGCCCGCAGGCGTACAGGGGAGGAACTTCGCCTCTTCGCCGCCTATCATCAGACGACCGACATTGACAGGGTGGAAGCAGTCCACATCCTTGTCAGGATCTATAGCATTAAGGACCTTTTTTTCATTGATGCCCTTGGGCAGCGGAAGCTGGACCAGGATGCCGTGTATCTTCTCGTCTTTGTTGTACTTGTCGACAAGTTTGAGCAGGTCAGCCTCTGACAGGTCTCCGGGCTGGCTGTCCTGGATTGAATAGAATCCGAGTTCATGGGCAGCCTTCTGCTTTGCCGTTACATAACTGACCGATGCGGGATTCTGGCCTATCAGGATGGTTACGAGTCCTGGGACGACCCCGCTCTGTTCTTTCATTTGGGCAACTTCCTTCTTGAGTTCCTCTCTGATCTGTGCCGCCACTTCC
>JADFXI010000162.1:0-5107 GCA_015233655.1 Nitrospirota bacterium
CTCGCCCTCAAGGTGTCCGCCTGTTATGACAACAACTTCAGGACCGGACCGCTTCAATGCAATTGCAGCCTGCTCCATCGACGATTCCTCAGATACTGCGATACCTGTAAGAGTTGAAGCTTCGGTAATATTAGGCGTAATCACTCTTGCTAGAGGAAACAGCTCTTCCCTCATGACGTCGGCAGCCTTTTTTTCGAGCAGACAGGCACCTGTTGTCGATAATATAACGGGGTCTACGACGAGATTGAGCAGTCCATACGATGTTACAGCCCTGGCTACTGCCCTCACGGCATCAGCCGATAGAAGCATGCCTGTTTTCAGTGCATCGGGCCGGATATCATTCAGAATGGTGTTTAATTGTTCATATAAGAAGGGGCCTTCTATCCTTTCGATCGCGCTGACCTTGAGAGTGTTTTGAGCCGTTGCAGCCGACAGTACTGAGAGGCCGTAAACGCCGAAACGTTTAAAGACTTTGAGGTCAGCCTGTATCCCTGCGCCTCCTGACGGATCCGAGCCTGCTATAGTGAGGGCTGTATTCATTACTTGTTTATTATATCAGTCTGTGCCGAGAGGTGACAAATCTATAGAAAATTATGTATTTTAAATATCTTATTTAATTCGCACATAACCTAAGGAAGGTATTAAGATGAGAACCAGATTTGCCAAGAGTGGTGAAATAGAGCGGAAATGGTATGTGATTGACGCAAAGGACAAAGTCCTTGGCAGATTGGCTAGCAGGGTGGCCTCATACATACGCGGCAAGCATAAACCGATTTTTACTCCTAACGTAGATACGGGGGACTTTATAATTATTGTAAATGCCGACAAAATCAGGGTCACCGGCAACAAGCTTATCGATAAGGTCTATCAGCACCATACAGGGTACATCGGTAACCTGAAAGAGAAAGCGCTGAGGGACCGGATGCGTACTGAGCCCGAGAAGGTCATAGAGGACGCCGTATGGGGAATGCTCCCCAAAAACAGGCTGGGCAGGGCCATGATAAAGAAGCTGAAAGTATACAGGGGCCCGCAGCACTCTCATGCCGCCCAGAAACCAGAATTAATAGAAATTACCAAGTAAGGAGCAAATAAAATGGCGTCTATAAACTATAAGTCAACAGGAAGAAGAAAGAGGTCTATAGCAAGAGTTTCTCTTGTTCCGGGAAAGGGCAATATAACCGTTAACGATAGGGACATAGATACTTATTTCCCGAGAGAGACCTTAAGAATGATTATAAGACAGCCTCTCCAGCTTACGGGCACCAACGCAAAATATGATGTGGTCGCCAGCGTGAACGGCGGCGGTCTCAGCGGTCAGGCCGGGGCGTTGCGCCATGGAATCGCGAGGGCACTGGTTGCATCCGACGCGGATATGAAGACGAAGCTGAAGAAAGAGGGACTCCTTACCAGAGACCCGAGAGAAGTCGAGAGGAAAAAATACGGACAGGCCGGAGCACGCAGCAGGTTCCAATTCTCCAAGCGTTAACACTGGGTTTTATTATCAGTCAAAGTATAGATGGGGCCCGTTCGGTGAACGGGCCCTTTTATTTAGGGGAGCGTGTCGAATGATAAAGGTGGCGATTTGCGGCGGAAGCGGATATACAGGCGCTGAGCTTCTGAGAATACTTCTGATGCATCCTGAAGTTGAAATAACTGCCGTGACCTCGGAGAAGTCGGCAGGCAAGAGGGTAACAGACCTCTTCCCGCATCTGCATCGTTATGCTCACCTGGTATTCGAGCCGCTCAATAAGGACGAACTGGCCGGCAAGGCTGACCTCTTTTTTCTTGCATTACCTCACGCTGCATCGCAGGAGGCAGTAGATTTTTTCTACAAAAAAGGCAAGAAGGTCATCGATCTTTCGGCCGATTACCGGCTGGCCGATACAGCTGTCTACGAAGAATGGTATAAAACGCCCCATAACTTCAAGGGAACGTTGAAGGAAGCCGTATACGGACTGCCTGAACTGCACCGTGAGCGGATAAAGAAAGCACAACTCGTCGCCAATCCGGGCTGCTATCCTACAGGGGCCATACTTGGACTGTATCCTGCAATCAAAGCGGGGATCATTGATACCGCGACCATTATTATCGACTCTAAATCCGGGACTTCCGGCGCAGGACGAAAGGCTGAGACCGCTTACGCTTACTGCGAGGTCAATGAAGGGTTCAAGGCATACGCGATTGCGGCCCATCGCCACACTCCAGAGATAGAGCAGGAGTTGTCGACAATTGCCGGAAAGAAGCTGATAGTGAATTTTACGCCCCATCTCCTGCCTGTCGACAGGGGCATTTTTTCTACTATTTATGTGAAAGCGGCTGAGGCCCTTGATACCGGCGATGTGCTGAAACTTTACAATACTACTTACGCGACAGAGCAATTTGTGAACGTCCTGGAAGAGGGCGTGTTTCCCAACATAATTAATGTTCGGGGCAGCAACTACTGCGCGATCGGACTCAAGGTCAATAAGAGGACCGGCACGTTGATTATTGTCACAGCAATAGACAATCTTGTTAAGGGAGCATCAGGGCAGGCGGTGCAGAATATGAACTTGGTAATGGGCTTCCCGGAAACGACAGGGCTGGAATCCCTTGCGCTTTTCCCGTAAAGCGATGTGTCAGTTACTGTGTGCTGATTTTGTTTTTTAGTTCCGCCAGTCGTTTTTCGAGGTCCGCTATTTTTTCCATGGCGTCATTTTCGATTCCGTTAATCATCTGACGGCTAATATTTTCCAACTCCACCTCTTGGGTCTTTAACTGCGAGAGAGTTTCACAATTATTCATCATTTTGTCGAACCGCGCGAAAAACTCCTCCATAGAAATGGGTTTGTTGATAAAGTCACAGGCACCGGCTTTCAACGCATCGTCATAAACGTATTCATTTACAAAGCCTGTCATTAACATAACAGGCATATCCGGATATTTGGAGTTCAGATGGGTCGTCATCAGAAGGCCGTCCATTTCGGGCATAACTATGTCTGAAATCACTGCATCATATCGATTTGAGTTGCACCTCTCCAGTGCCTGTACACCGTCTGAGGCCGTATCGCAGTTATGGCCTTTGGATGACAGAGCGCTGCTCAGAAGCTCTCTTATCACTTCATCATCATCGACAACAAGAACATAATAGCCGCGCGTCTTCATTTTACCTCCCTGCCTTTTTTTAATATTATACTACAGTTCTATCATGAATTCAGCCCCTCATTCCGTTTTTGGTCCTGCACTATGGCAATGAGATGGAAGTTCCTGTTAAAATTAACATAGCGATATGAATCAGAACATTAAAATAGGCGTTATATCCGATACTCATGGACTATTGCGTCCCGAGGCCCTTTCGGCATTGCAGGGCGTGTCGCTGATCATTCATGCCGGCGATATAGGGACCCCCGAAATCTTGCATAAATTAGGTACGGTTGCGCCTGTAGTCGCGGTACGCGGCAATAATGACCAGGATGCCTGGGCACGCGAACTGCCGGTGACTGAAGTTGTGGAGATTGGGAAAATCTCTATTTATGTCCTGCACGACGCAGGCTTGCTTGATCTCAATCCCGCTGCATCAGGGTTCAGCGCTGTTATCTGCGGACATTCACACAGGCCTTTAAAAGAGAGTCGTAACGGCGTATTTTTTCTTAATCCGGGAAGCGCCGGCCCTCGCAGATTGAAGCTTCCTGCATCGGTCGCCATACTATCAATTGAAGAAACAAGATTGAACGCCAGTCTTATAGCCTTAGGAGATTAGCCAGATGAATAAGAATACGAAAATCAAAAGTCCAAAAGGATTTCTCTTCTCTACAGCCGAGGCTGCTATAAAAAAGGCGGGAAGGAAGGACCTCGGGCTTATTTTGTCGGAAACTGAGGCTGTGGTTGCAGGAGTGTTTACCGCCAATAAGGTCAAGGCCGCACCTGTGAAGCTCGACATAAAACGCATTAGGTCCGGCAAAGGGCGGGCAATTATAGTCAACAGCGGCAATGCCAATGCCTGCACATCAGAGCAGGGGCAGAAGGACGCGCTTGAGATGACCGAACTTACCGCAGGTGCGCTGGGGCTGAAGGCGGGTTCCGTCTATGTGTGCTCGACCGGCGTGATCGGCGCTTTCATGCCGATGGAACGAATACGCGCCGGGATTACGATGCTCTCTTCTTCTCTGGGACGGTCGGGCATCGAGGATGTTGCGGCCGCTATCATGACAACAGATACGTTCCCCAAGATTGTGAGCAGGAGGATAAAAATTGCGGATGTTAATGTGACGATCACCGGCATATGCAAGGGTGCAGGTATGATATGCCCGAATATGGCGACCATGCTCTGCTTTATCCTTACTGACGCTGCTATTGAGCGTCCCGCCCTCGATAAAGCCCTGAGAAGCGCTGTAGAGCAGTCCTTTAATTTGATAACAGTGGACGGTGACATGTCCACGAATGACACGGTCCTGATTATTGCGAACGGAAAGGCGGGCAATTCTCCGATCGAGCAATCGTCTGCTGCTTTTGAAATCTTTTCCTCTGCACTTGCACGGATTACACTGGAATTGAGTGAAATGATAATCAGAGACGGGGAAGGGGCGTCGAAGTTCGTGAAGGTCATTGTTAGAAACGCAAGAAATTATGAAGAGGCCAAAAGAGGGGCCTTTGCGATTGCCAATTCTATGCTGGTCAAGACTGCACTTTGCGGAAACGATGCAAACTGGGGAAGAATCATTGCTGCACTCGGATATTCTGGAATAAATGTCAAAGAGGACAAGATCGATATTGTGCTGAATGGGGTTAAGGTTGCTGCCAAGGGCATAAGTACCGGGAAGGATAAGGATGCCAATGAGCGGCTAAAGGCCGGGGAAATTATAATAGTGGCTGATCTCCATCTCGGCAAAGGCACGGCTACGGTGCTGACATCCGATTTGACCGAAGAATACGTCAGAATTAATGCAGAATACAGGACATAATTATATTGGTACGTATTGACAAACACGCCTTGCTTGCTACATTATAGACAAGCCACGAAGGCTAGAACCACGAAGGTTGCGAAGCCTTGCGTGGTTTTTTTTTGTACAGACAGGTATGGGGGGAGCAAATTGTGACAGCCTTTCAAAAAAAATTACTGGCCGGACTTGTC
>JADFXI010000162.1:5236-5642 GCA_015233655.1 Nitrospirota bacterium
AGGCATGAAAAAGATTGCTGAAATCTGGAAAGCGCCGGTCCGTGACTACAATTTCGGCAGGGAGGACTCGCCTGTATCGACTCAGATGTTTTCTTACTTAGCAGCGGGATTGTTGGGGATTATAGTTGTAGTCATCGTCATTTACCTGATATCCAGGTTGATAGTGAAGAATGACAAATAAAATCCCCTCTTTCCTGTTAGAGAAACGCTCCTCCGTTCTGACAATACACAGTGATTCGGCGATTGGGAGTTCCTTTGTTGATAAGGGCCTCAATTACATTGCAGGAGTCATAAAGGCCGGCTATGACCAGTGGGAACTGGCGTCGCAGAAAGGCTTTCTTCAGAAATTTGATCCAAGAGTAAAAATTCTTTTCCTGCTCTTATTTATAGGGCTCGTTAGTTTTAA
>JADFXI010000163.1:0-414 GCA_015233655.1 Nitrospirota bacterium
TGTTCTCCTCAAACCCTGTGACGGACATAACGTATTTGATCATCGGCTTTTCAGGCAGTACAGGCCACAAGAACTGGGTATCTGAAGAGTCTGTCCTGAGGATCCACTGCGATGAACAGGCCGCAGTCAGGCAAGCAATTACGACCGGAATCCATTTTAATCTTTTCATGGTTTGCAGTCATACCTCGCTGTATAATAATATATGATACCACAAATTCAGAAACTCATGCGGCAGATAACAGGCAAAGAACATCCGGTCACTTTGCAGTCATCAGAATAATGACCTCTTCAGTTGGAGATAATAGCTCTCGTTGCCCGTATTTGTCTTTCCTGAAACAAGTGTTAAATTATTTCCGGGGAACGTGGAAGTCATGTTGGACATCTTCACGCCGCTTACAATCGAAAACATTCCTA
>JADFXI010000163.1:456-5510 GCA_015233655.1 Nitrospirota bacterium
GTCCGCTGTTCCGTATGAGGCCGTCAGGCTGGCATAAAGATTATAAAGAGGCAACTTTCTGGTGATAATTGCGTCAGCCGCTTTATCGACTTCGTTGTAATTCCCTGTAGTGCTCTCCGAACCTGCCAGGTAACTGGTCTTCATGTATCTCACTCCCAGCCTCAGGCTTGTGTCTCCCCCGATATCGTTCGAGAAACTCAGTTCGGAAAGAAACTGTCGTGACGGTGAAAGTGTTGATACGCTGTTAGAATAGCTTGCGCTAAGACTGAAGGCCCACTTATTCAGTGTGACGCCGAAGGTAGTGTTTTCGCTGGACGAAGGAGTGCCGTTTAGTGTGCCGGCCAGGACCTTCTGACGGCTCGAAGAATACTGGTAAAAAGGGGCAAGGAAATTATCAAAGAGTACAAAATGCATGGCATACCCCTTCTGCGATGTATGCAGTTTAACATTATCAGGGACCAGTGAGTAACTGACAGTGAAGGAATAGTTGAAGTTAGGGTCTATCTGCTTTACGGGAGGATCTGAAGGAAGATCATAAATAGTAACGACGGGATACAAACCTTTCATGGTGACCAAATAATATGTATTCGGCAGCTCGTATACAGTCTCGGTCCCTGGGATCCTGACCTTTACGACGATAGTCGAAAGTTGTACAGATGTCTTGCCCAGAACAACCTGATTGTCAGGAGCCGAAAGTTTTGCAGCATGGGGCTCGCCAATGATCACGATTGTCCCATTTCTGCTTTCGACCGTATCTCCCCCCACCAGCGAAATATTCATTGACCCACCCGGTATTTTTTTTATGTAAGTAACTGTTAAACCTTGTGAAGTACCATTCGACCTCGCATTGTCCGAAGATTGGTCATTCAAAAAACTCATAGTATACTCAGTCTGAAGGCTCTCGAAAAGCTGATGGCCTACAGAAAAACCTTTGTTATAAGAGGTGTTCGATGTTGAAGTATCAGTCCCCTCCTCTTTTGAGTTCATGGATGTGGCTATACGGCTAAAAGTAAAAGATGAATGGAAATTCCAGGGGAGCCGCCAGGTCATCGATTCATTCCAGGAAAGAAACCTCATGGCAACGTCGGAGCTAGAAGGAACGGTTTTCTGGTCGGACAAGGCAAGATTCACGCTGCTTGCAAGGGCCGCGTTCCTGTATTTTAGTGTGTTAGAGAGGTTGTAATCATCCTTTGTCGTGTCGCTTCTGTTAAGGGATGCTGATGTCGTAAAGTCTGTCCGTGAAGTCATGTGCTGATACAGCAGAGATGTCGTTGTGAAATCAGCGGAATGACCGCCGAAGACGATCAGGGAGGGGGAGTCACTCGAAAATTTGTCTGATTTTTCACTCGATAAAATGTATGTTGCGTTCAGAGAATAAGGGGTTTCATAATATGTGAAGATAGCGCCATACTGGTCGTTTGTCTGTTGTCCGCTCTGCGTTCCTCCGGGCGAAAATCCGATACCACGCAACGAAAAGAGTTCGAGATTGTAAGGATGCTCAGGCAGTATCTTCAGATGTACGTCGTATCCGATTCCCATGCTATTACTCCATGGAACACTGCCTCCCTGAGTATTCTGCTGCTCCTGCTGCTCCTGGCTAAAATTCCCGCTTATTGCGATATCGAGTTTGGCAAACCGGGGATGATAGATAAACCCTTCAGCCGAAAACGACAACTTCTCTGCAAAGATGGTATCAGAACTTTTTGATCCTGTCCCGCTGATTCTGTCGTCTTTAACATCACGAAATGCCTCCATTTCGAGGAACCCATGAAAATTATACAGCCTGGGAACAAACTGGGCGAGATCGCATTGTGCAGTCGAAGGGACCAAAACCAGCATGGATGAGACCACCGCCAGACTCAGGAACTTCTTCTGTAACACGTTTCCTGACTTGCAGTCATAAGCATTGTACCTCAAAAACAGTGAGCGATAAAATTTCAAGAAAAACCTGCGCATATAGCACATATTACTGTTTCAGAAGATACTCATTTTCAGAGGAATGTGCAGAATGGCAGACGGTGCACTGCTCCTGGGTCTGCTTATGTACGTCCCTTTTGAGCACATCATCTTTATTATGACAGTAAAAACAGAACTTCTTCGATTCTTCCATGAGAAAAAAGGGATATGGCGATCCATGCGGGTTATGGCAGACCTTGCATCCTCCGGCAGCCACAGGACCGTGCAACTTCTTCTTTGCCTGTGAAATGACCTGTGTATGGCAGTAAAGACAGAGTTCTTCAACCGGCAGGAGTAATGCATTACTGCCGCCTGAATGGCAGGCAATGCATAGTTTTGCCTCATAAGGCCCATGCGCTCTGAAAGTGCCCATCGTGTCCAGCTGCTGCTCCTTCCTCAGTGTCGCTATTCTTTCCTCTGGTTTGTCTGCTGCCCCGGGCAGAGGGACGCCATCAAAAAAGAAACTTAGCACCTTGTGCCTCTGTTCCGGCGTAATCAGCAGATTGCCATCTCGTACCCGCTGCATGAAGCCTGAACATCCGTAAGCTGCCAGCAATAGCACTGCAACGGCAACTGCAACAACATGATTCTTCATAACAAAGATATCAGATACTGCGACATCATCTAACCTTTACTTGTTCCCGCTCCCCTCCGTGCTCTTCTCATCTTTTCCATCCTGACCCTTTTCCTTTTCGAGTTGCTTAAGTCTCTCCATTAGCTGATGCTTCAGTTCCTCCTCGGTCGGATATTTCTTCCCTTTTTCCTTGCCGTATGCATAGACATTTACCATTCTGTCTCCGAACTGGTTAGTGATAAAAATCAGGTATTCAACCTGAAAGTTGGGATCAACATATTGTTCAAAATACTTGATATTATCATAGTCGATAGACACCTTGGCCGGTAGGTACAGGTCGCCCGGGCCCTTGCCCGGTTTTGAAAAGTAAAGCAGCAACTGACCATCAGGCAAAAAGAGCTGCACGTTGTCGAATGATGCATCAGGCACATAGAGCCTGTTTGCACGGTCCAGGGCAATGCCGCGCGGACGGGCAAAATGCCCGGATTCTGACCCAAGCGCTCCAATAGCGCCACGAAAATGGCCGTCCCTGTCGTATTTGACAACCTGAAACCTTCCTGCGTCCGACACGTAAATAATGCCGTCCTCACCTATGGCCAGATTTGTAGGCAGCCCAAGGCTCTCTTCCGGTTTACTTTTGTTCTGACCGAATGTCTTCACTACTCTGCCCGTACCCTTATCAAAAACAACTATTTCGAAGTTTTTTATGTCCGCAACGTAGACCTTGTCCTCAAAAAATACGGCATCCACAGGTTTCCATGCCCTGTCCATTGCGAAGGCTTTGACATAAAAATCGTTCTTGTCAAACATGACAACCCTTAACCCGGCAGAGTCAGTCACAAGCTTGTTGCCGGACCGGTCGATACTTATATTAAACGGCAGGATGACTTTACCCATGCCTGTCGTAGCTGCCTGCATCGGCATGAACTTCTTTTCCTGGAAATCAAAGATCATTACAGACCTGTTCGTATCACATACATACAGCCTGCCATTGTACATAGCCACGCCATATGGCTTGTCCAGTCTTGAACCCTTTCTTTCTCCTGTCAAAAAAACATCGAACGAAGACTTGTCAGGCTCTATCTCGAGGCTTCCCGTATAAAATGTAAGATATTGTATATGTGCGAGGGCAGGCGCTTCGGGATAAAAGACCTTGACCTCTTCCTTCTTTGGCGGTGTAGCGCATCCCGTCATAATTACTGTGGATATGACCAATAAGACAGATATTATTACTGTTCTGCAATTCATAAAATACAGACCTCCTTGGCGTTTTACATCATAATAACATAGTCATTATTGATTAATAAAACTTCATCAGGAAACAAAATATAGTGGTCCGCCCGAGCCTGGCTCACATAAAAAAGAAGGGGAATCCTGCGATTCCCCTTCTGATACGACTGGTCCTTGAATATTATGCTACAAATTAGTTGATTGCACCCTTTAAATGGCAAGTGAGACAGAAGCGGCTGTGTGTATCACTCTTCCAGAGGAACTTTTCAGCACCGCTCTCGTTCTTGGAGTTATGAACATCATGGCATGTAATACACTCCATTTTGCCGTCAATGAGAACATCCTTAACCCTTACACCTGATGCGCTGCTAAGCGTAGTAGTGGATTGAGCGATTTCCTGATCTTTTGACTGTGCATCATTATAATTAAATCCGATCGGATGATGGTTGGAGAGATCGCCGCCGGCGCCGATCTGTTTAATGCCGTTGCTGGTGCCGGTCATTTTGGTCCCAGCTGTGCCATCAGGAGAATGCAGGTAGCTGTCTGCAGCGTTCATGCCATAAGCACTAACAGCAACACTGCCATCATGACAGCTCAGGCAGAGCTTTGACACAGCGCCAGGCTGGCCAATATTGGCCTGTAACTTGATGCCGTCTGTTGTGTTGTTAGGATCATTGGCATCAGGAGAGCCAACCTGGGCCGTACCGGTTGAGAATGTCTGATAAGTCGAAACCGTTGACAATTCGTGGTTCCAAAGCGGAAGATAGGTATAACCGGTACCGCTGTTTGGGCCCTTTGTATTATGCGGTGCATGACAGAAAATACAGATTCTGTTGTTTGTTCCAGTCGAAGTAGTATTGCCAACCCACTGACCACCAACTCCTGTCGTGCTGCTGAGATCATGAAAAGTGCCTGTGATACCCGTACCACCATTAAGCTGACCATTGACCAGACCCGACGGGGCAGCAAATGCTGCTGTCGAAATCATGAAAATACCTACTGCTAAAGCTAATACAATCCACAATCCTTTTCTCATCTGTCTCCTCCTAAAAAGTTTTTTACTGCATATAAACACTATTGTGCTGTTTCCCCATTTCTGTCTGAAGACAGTCAAACGGCAGCATTTTCTTTAACTCTGTTTGCAATGGACCCCCATCCACAACAAACAATACCACTTCAAAAAACTTTTTACCAGCAGGTGGTTTTCAAAATCTTTTCCTATTAATAAGCAATCAGCATGCCAATTTTTTGGGCGAAATAATCCCATTATAAAATAAAGGAAAAACACTAGCCC
>JADFXI010000164.1 GCA_015233655.1 Nitrospirota bacterium
CCCCTGAAGTGCGAGTGCATGGAGTCCGTATAATTATACAAAACATGCACCAAAGGCCTTGAACAGTTTTACCGGGCCCTTTACACGTATCTTCCCGAAAACAATCTCTTTCAGCATCGCACTGTCTTTATGCAGCACTTTCAACCATGCCCTGCTGTCCGCAGTTATGCGCACATCGGCCGCGCCTTCATGCCCTTTCTTTACCGTTACAGTCTTGTTCGAGATAATGACGGTCGCCGATTCGCTTTCTTCTCCTGTAAAAGTGAAATGATATGTTGCATTCAGTCCCTCCGATTTATGGCGTTGAAAGGCTCTCGGTATTGAGCCCAGGAAGGACTTTATCGATGGCGGTCTGACGCCGTTGCCTACGCGCTTTATCTTCTTATGCGGGAATGAGCGCAGAACGTGGCTCTCCGCGTCTGAACCGGGGAGAACGTAAACAGTTTCCTCTTTTTGCTGGAGCGGCTTGGCCACATCTTCGATAAATTTCTTCTTGTCCTCAAGATACTGGGGGATCACGTCGTCGCCCGCCGGGCAGACCGCCATGCAATAAACCGACTTATAACACGACCCGTTCGCCAGGCTCTGCCACATGGATACGGTCTCGGCATCGCTTATTCTGGTGCGGTAATCACGGGAGTTTTTACTGTCAGCTATATTTTCAACCCAGTTCGCAAAGCCGCCCACGAGTTCCCGATACGTATGCGTGAGGCAGTTTATAGGATTGTAGAATCCGTCCGGGCCGATTGCGCCGGTGGGACAGGCTGCAGCACAGAGTTTGCATCCGAAACATGGATTGTAATCAAGCGGGGTGCCGTAGCCGTCCAGTTCCGCCTCGATCAGCAGGGTGTTGAGGAGTATATGGCTGCCGAAGACCGGATGTATGACGTTACGGTGCAAACCCATGTGTCCGAGCCCGGCGGCAACCGCGACCGGCTTATGTGAGACAATATACATCTTCCCGAGCCATCGGTCCATTTCCATCGGGAACCCTGCTGCGGGAGATACGGCCCTCACACCCATTCGTTCCAGATAAGCCGCCAGTTTATGGGACGCATCGGTGAGACCTTCCCCAACCTTGTGTAGTTCCAGGCTTGCGATAGAGCGGGCCGGACTCCTCAGGTTCTCCCGATTCAGCCTGCCCGTCAGGCTTATCAGAGTCTTTGTCCAGGGAAACATCTTCAGTATATCGTCTCTCTGGTCGTCGAGTTCCGGCCTGTTAATCTCAACAAAACCGACGTCATCAGCCCCGCATTCAAGACAAAGTTGCCGGATCTTCTCAGCGCTGAGTATCGGGACCTTTGGAACGGACTTCGGGGGGCTGTGAGAGAAGAATGCCGCATATTGACCAATCACATCAGTGCGTATACACTAGAGGTATAACTGATTCAGGAGGAATAAATGGACGCAATTGAGTGCATAAAGACAAGGATGAGTATAAGAAAGTTCAAGCCTGAACCAGTGCCGTTAAATGTACTGATGGAAGTCATTGATGCCGCAAAATGGAGCCCATCTTACAAAAACAGCCAGCCGTGGGAGGCGCTGATAGTTTCAGGAGAAAAGAAAGAAGCCCTTTCAAAAATCCTGCTCGAACTGCTTGAGAAAGGTGTTGAGCCATGTCCTGACATACCTGAGCCTCCCGTATGGCCTCCTGCAGTGGATGCCAGAATTGCCTGCCTTTTCAAAACAAGGTGCGAAATATTCGGGGTAGACCTTAATTCCCCTGAGATAAAGAAAAAGTCAAAAGCGGCAAATTTCTCTTTTTACGGCGCTCCGCATGGGATATTTCTGTTTCAGGATGGTGCTCTGAACGAGTGGTCTATTCTTGATATAGGCATGTTTGCTCAGAGCCTGATGCTCGCCGCACATGCCCTGGGCCTCGGGACCGTGCCCCAGGCGTTTCTCACCGACTATGCTCCGCATGTCAAGAAATGCCTGGACATACCCGAAACCAAAAGACTCGTCCTCGGTCTGTCCATCGGATATCCTGACATGACTTCTAAAGCCAATAAATTCAGGCCGGACAGGATCGAGACAAAAGAAATAGTAAGGGTAATCTGATATGACAATAAAAATTATCGCAGTCATTGGTGCGGGAGACGCCGAAGGAGAACTGCTCTCAACAGCCGAAGAGGTCGGAAGGCTTATTGCGCAGAATGGCGCTGTCATGGTGTGCGGGGGGCTCGGCGGGGTGATGGAGGCTGCTGCCAGAGGCGCCAAATCCCTGGGAGGGCTTACACTCGGCATATTGCCCGGCCTCGATAAAAATGATGCCAACCCTTACATCGATGTGCCTGTTACTACAGGGATGGGAGACATGAGAAATGCCGTAATAGTCCGCACCGCTGATGTCCTGATAGCGGTCGGCGGCGCTTACGGCACCCTTTCAGAGATAGCCCTGGCCCTCAAAACAGGAAAGACCGTCATCGGCATAAACACCTGGGACATAAAAGGCACAATCATGGCAGAAAGTGCCGAAGAGGCGGTCAACAAAGCGCTCGCATCGCTCAAGCTATAAGTTCGTTCCAGTCCTTCGAGAACCTTTCCATGCCCTTTGTTGTCAGGTCATGCTCGATGTCGTAATCCTGCCAATTCTTTGAGAGATCTATATCTTTATAAGGGATGCCTGCCATTCCGTCGGCCTTGTAACTAAAGTTGCCGTCAGGCAAAGGCATTCCTTTTTGACCCCATTCCTTCAGTACCCCAAAGGGGACGGTAATTATGTCTGTGCCGAGCGCAATTGAATATAGAAAATGGTCCATTCCGCGCACGCTGGCGCTCAGCACTTCCACGTGTCCGTCTCCCTGCTTGTACATTTTCAGTATATTGGCTATCAAATCCATGCCGTTTTCTTTCCTGTCATCAAGCCTGCCGACAAAAGGCGATACAAACACCTGGCCTTTTTTGGCCCCCCTCGTCGCGGCATGAACAGCGGCAGCCTGCTCTTGAGTAAAACAGAGAGTCATATTAACGCGCAGCCCCTCTTTCACAGCCTGTTCCGCTGCCTTCAGCCCCTCTTTGGATGTCGGAAACTTTATGTGCGCGTTCGGTATCCACGAAAACATTTCGCGGCCCATTGCCAGCATTTCACCCGCCGGGGTCGAAGAATCGGCATAGACTTCAACAGAGACAGAACCTCCGGGTATCAGACCTGAGATATGCTTTACTACTCCCTTGTAGAAATCATATATCTCGTCCTGCGTGAATTTGGCGCCCCGTTCAAGGCGCTCTTTGGCCATGGGGTTTTTCGCAATAAGAGTCGGATTAGTCGTCTGACCGTCCAGAAATCCAAGAAGAGACATTACTTCTACCGCCTCATTAGGGTCTCCTCCATCCAGAAATATTTTTGATTCAAGATTTTTCCTTCCCATTTAACCTCCGTTGTCAGTCTATTTATTATCCGGTAGCGGACCGCTCTCCTGCATGCTATAATCTGAGTATTATAACTGTTCAGAGGGGGACTATGAAAGCTGTAAGGGTCAATGCTTTTGGCAATCCCGAAGTCATGCATATTGAGGAAGTCCCTGACCCCGTACCGGGGCCTTCCGAAGTGGTCGTCAAAGTGCACGCGGCTGGAGTAAACCCTGTTGATACATATATCAGGGCAGGACAGTATGCCGCCTTGCCTGACCTGCCGTACACCCCCGGCATGGACGCAGCCGGTATTGTCGAACAAACCGGCGAAAAAGTGAGCGGGGTTTCTGTCGGAGAAAGGGTTTACGTTGCGAGGTCTCTCAGCGGCACGTATGCTGAAAAAGCACTCTGCATGGAATCCCAGGTGCACAGGCTTCCCTCTAATATTTCTTTCCCACAGGGCGCGGCAATCAATGTTCCCTATACTACGGCATATTACGCGCTTGTATTCCGCGCAAAGGCCCTGGCAGGCGAGACTATATTGGTGCATGGCGCCAGCGGAGGCGTCGGCATAGCCGCAGTGCAACTGGCGCGTGCTGCCGGCATGACGGTGATCGGCACCAGCGGTTCTGAAGAGGGACGCGCCCTGGCTTTAGAACAGGGGGCCCATTACGTTATTGACCATAAAGACCCTGCTCACATAGAGCAAGTCCGGGCAATAACCGGGGGCCGGGGAGTTGATGTAATCCTGGAAATGCTCGCCAATGTCAACCTCGGCAAAGACCTCAGCGCCCTTGCGGTCGATGGCAGGATTGTAATAATCGGCAGCAGGGGTACTGTAGAAATCGACCCGCGCCTCGCCATGAGGACAAATGCCGCCATCCTGGGCATGGTAATCCTGAATGCCTCAGAACGACAGCTGCGCGGCATTCACGCGGCGCTGGCTGCGGGGTTGGAAAACGGCATCCTCCGTCCCATAGTTGGAAGAGAATTCCCGCTGTCCGGAGCTGCCCAAGCACATCACGACATCATCGAAACAAACGCCAACGGCAAAATAGTCCTGGTGCCCTAATATCCGCCGGATATATATGTTTCAAGACTGCTGATAGTAATCTCGTGTTCGGAGATAATTCCTTTAACTACGTCACCAATGGTTATGACACCCACGATGCGGTGGCTGTCAATAACGGGTAAATGCCGTATGTGTTTGGAGGTCATCAGGGCCAGGCACTCAGAAAGGGTATTCTCCGGTTTTACATATAACACCGCCTGTGTCATAAGTTCGCTTACCGCTGTGTCTTTGGAAGCCTTTCCCTTAAGTATTACTTTTCTCGCATAATCACGTTCTGAAAAAATTCCGACAAGCTTTCCATCGTCAAGGACCAATAATGCCCCAATGTCCTTATCAGCCATCAACTCAAGCGCCTCATACGCAGTCGTCCCGGGAGATACTGACCAGATACTGCCACCCTTGACTTTCAAAATATCATTGATATTTTTCATCACGCCGTTCCTCCTTCATAAATTTAATTAACGAGATGCGAAGCTGTTGCTTTGATTATTTGGAGCAGCTTGGACGGAAATACGCCGAGCCATACCAGCAGCAGCGCGAGCGCAGTCAGGGCAACTCCTCCGGTCACGGATAATTGAAGTCCGGCAACTGCGGCGCCCCTTGTCTCCGCTACTTGTTCAAACATTACGCTGACGATACGCAAGTAATAGTAGAGTCCTATCGAACTGCTGATGGCAAGCACGATCAGCAGCAGCCATAGTGTCGAGCCTGCTCCGGCGGCAACTACAAAAAACTTTCCCAGGAAACCTGCAGTAATTGGAATGCCTGCAAGGGAAAGCAGCGATAGGGTGAATATACCGGCCGGCAAGGGCCGGCGCCAGGCCAGACCGCGGTAATCTTCCAGGGAATCATTGTTCCCCTCACTTGAAGACAGGACCGAGACGATGCCGAATGCGGCTGTAATAGTAATAAAGTACGAGGCGAAATAATAGCTCACCGCAGTAACTGCCGCTGCACCTCCGGCAAGAAAAGCTACCAGCGCATATCCGAGATGAGCAATTGATGAATAGGCCAGAATGCGTTTGACATTGTTCTGACGCAAGGCCAGCAGATTGCCGATG
>JADFXI010000165.1:0-483 GCA_015233655.1 Nitrospirota bacterium
TTTACGCCTTTAAGATCCAAGGCCCTTATAGAGTCCACCGCTTTGCCGAGTAAATCAGGCTTTACCAAAAATGTCACGTAACAATAGTCCATGCCAAAATTCGCAAAAGCGGCATTATGCATGACAGGAGAAAGGCTATGTTCTACAGGATATCCGAACAGGCCGACTATTTTTGTTTTTCCACTGATGTTCATTTCTCCCTCACTGTACCATTAACCTGTACCGGATATTATACATCTTCAGCCCGCCTCTTTGGAAAAGCTTCGATGAAGGATACGGCCATTATCGATAGAGACGAAAATCTAAGAACTCTTTAATTCTCTGGAAGTCCTTTCCATTTTGAGTAGCCACAAACGCACCGATTTTCCTCGCAGAGCAGGCTATAAGAATGTCATTCTGTATATTTGAAAGGTATCTGGCTTCAACGCCATATTTCTTTCTCAGTCTCGCAATGATAATGCCTGTCAGCCTCCAGACTCTACT
>JADFXI010000165.1:533-5445 GCA_015233655.1 Nitrospirota bacterium
ACAGCTTATCGAGAAGCTTTATGGATTGACTGTCATGGACACCGGCATAAAGTTCCAAAAGGACAACCGAGCTCATGTATAGTAAAGGTCCAGCAGTCTCGTCTGACAATACCGGCTGGGCGATCCCTTGATTAATGAATGGAATATATACAGAGGTGTCGCAAACAACCTTAAGCGGATACTCTGCCAAAGACGTCATCTATTTTGCCCTTGCCCTTCACCGCTGCAAGCGCTTTCTGAATTTTCTCGTTGGCGATTATCATGTCGAGGGCTTTGTTGATAGCTTCGGTGTCGGTTGCAGCGTGAGTAATCTTTCGAACCATAGTGATTTTATCAGGGTCGAGAAGAAACTGTTTGCGCACTTTTGTAGCTGTCTGCATGATTGTCCCCCTCCATGTGTATAATATACATTTCTATACACATTATGCAAGACCTTTGATTTTATGCCGAATCTTTTTGGGGGAACTTTCCAGTAGTTTTTTAAACCCCATGACAAATGGACAGTGCGGCGATCTCA
Source organism: Nitrospirota bacterium (assembly GCA_015233655.1). Taxonomy (GTDB): domain Bacteria; phylum Nitrospirota; class Thermodesulfovibrionia; order Thermodesulfovibrionales; family Dissulfurispiraceae; genus JADFXI01. The sequence continues at coordinate 1,051 of JADFXI010000165.1, forward strand.
AGTCCGCCGGCAAACACTCGTATCAGCGGTGAGAGTTCCTACAAAAGTTGCACACAGTAACAGACGCGAGTTGCAATATGCGATAACTGCGCAATACGTCCCGAATTTTGTTGACTCCAGCGTCACCGAGGGTGAGGTTTTTAGGGTACATTTCCAATATATGTTTTCTATTCATATATGGCCATAACAATTACTATATCCAAGGCCGCTCATCAAGAAGCCTTTTCAAGACGCTCCGCTACCCAGACCTTAATGATAGATTGGCGAGGCACTCCCAAGCGTTTTGCCTCTTTGTCTAATAATTGGATCATCCATACGGGAAAATCAACGTTTACCCTTTTCTGTTCATGCTCGGGTCTTCGTGCTTTTTTAATGTCAAGGTGCTTTGATATATCAATGCCTTTGTCGAATTCTTTGTCGAAATCATGAGCTTTCACTTTCATAAATAACTACCTCCTCTTTTCTTGACCGCCGCACTGAGATTATTCTTGTATTCTCGCCTCTATAGGTGATAACGCCGGACCAGTGTTTTCCCCCTATCATACCAATTACCAGATAACGCGATTCGTCAAAGGTCTGAACGGGAATCTCAATTAAATCAGGGTCGTCCCACAGGGTTTCGGCTTCATGGAAATCGATCCCGTGTTTTTGTTTGTTGCTTTCACTTTTCTTAGGATCGTATTCAAATTCCATGGTATAGTTATTATACTTAAAATATACCGATAGTCAATGAATTATTATTTATAAAGCACTACAAGTAAACATGAGGAAACAATCTTGGCTTGTCTTGCCCATACACTAAAGGCTTGCTCAAATCCATCAGGGTTTATGAGAGAAAATACCCGCCTGAAAGTGTCATGCGATGGAATGCCGTTGCTGAGCGGCAAAAATTTCCTGAACCAGTCCTTTTTTGCCTCCACAAATTCCTCAACAGCCTCCCAATCATCACACCCGGAAATTACCGCACATAATGCTTTGCATAATATGTCCGACAGCGCATGCAGCTTGTTTTCCGTCTCTCTCCCTGGATCGGGTACTTTGTCAAAATACGGCTTTGGATTTGGTAACATGGGCTCCTCCTATTTTATTAGTTGCCCATGTTATATCAAATACTGTGCCTATATACCTATATACACGGCATGAGTATCTTTAGGTGGAAAACAGGCTTTACTGGAAAATCCCCCCTTCCCCCCTTTTCCAAAGGGGGGGAAAGAATTATAGTGCATTTGCCTTGTTGAAACTGGATATTGCATTATATCTATTGAATATGTTTTATTAAAGTGGTTTGTTTTCAGGGGGATTTTATGTTTTCCAGTTCAGTCATTAACAATGATGCCCTTAGAAAGATTTTTTTCGTCTCTGAGCGTCTCATAATTTTCGATGGACTTGGGGACGTGTTTGGACATATAGTTCAAACTGCCGTTGCTCTCATTCATGCCGAGGCTGCTACGATAAGGGTTTTTGATTTCCCATCGGGTAAGCTGAAAATTGTAAAAGGGTATGGAGTGTCGGCAGGCTTTATGTCTCAACCCGACATCAGTATTGGAGAAGGAATAGCTGGACACGTGGTACTTGATGGAAAACCTTTCATAAGTGAAGATTTGGTCAATGAGCCTAGGAGTATTAACAAGGAGTTTGCAAAACTTGAAGGTATAAGGTCAGTAATGAGTATCCCATTAAAGACACGAGAGTCATGCATCGGTGCTCTCAATGTATACAGAAAAAAGGGCGATCCTTTTTCGGACCATGATATACTTATCCTCAACATTTTCGGACTGCAAGCAGCCGAGGCGATAGAAAAGGCCGATCTAATACGCGAACTTACGAGACAGGCGTCGTTTGACCATCTGACCGGGGTGTACAATAAACAAACTCTCTTGAGGGAGATTGACAGCTGTCTGGGCCTATCGCATAGGCATTCCATCGAAACAAGCATCATTTTCCTAGATTTAGATAATTTCAAGCTATTCAACGATACCCATGGGCACATTCTTGGGGACAAACTCCTCTGCGATTTTGGCAAGTTATTAAGAAAGAATTGCCGGAAATCGGATATAATTGGCAGGTTTGGGGGCGAGGAGTTCATTATAATCGCTCCGCACACTTCCAAAGAAAAAGCCTTGGCACTCGCAAATAAACTGAAGTCATCGGTTTCCAGGCACAGATTTATAGGAAAGAAAAACGAGAAAGCACATGTTACATTCAGTGCCGGCATCTCGACCTTTCCCTCGGACAGTGCCGAAGCCGCTGATCTGATCAGTAAAGCAGATGAAGCGATGTATAATAGCAAGAAGACAGGAAAAAACTGCATAACCGCATGGCCATGCAAGCTACTAATTGAAGGCTGCTCCTAATATCCATTGTTTTAAACTCGCATACTCCAATTGCGTAGTATGGATTTCAACCCTATCAGTTTAAGGGAAGTCCCGGCAGCGTTTGTTATAGGGAGTTATCAAGTGTGAGCCTGTTCGTCCGAAAACGCTGAGTAGAAGCGCAAAGGAACAGGTCTCTGAGACCAAAAAGCTGCGAGGACTTCGAAACACAACCAACGGATATGAGGCTTCGATAAGTTTCCCCCATTCTCCCCAAAGTCAAAAGGCACACGACATCATCTGAATTATAAGCTTACCCCTCGTGATCAACGCCCCAGACATCTAAGCTACATTGTTAGTTTCCAAAATAAATGTGGAACTCCAAATAACAAAAATAACCGACAGTATCGTTGGGGATACTATCCGGAAAGTGTGCTACCTGTCCAATACATCCCTTATCTTTCTCATCAGTGTACCAGGATTAACCGGCTTTGAGATGAAATGAAAACCGTCTTCCAGTATCCCCTTTCTGGATATTATGTCGTCGGTGTAGCCGCTCATGAATATTGTCTTGATACCCGGCTCGATGCCCTTTATCTCTTCGTATGCCTCCCTGCCGTTCTTTACCGGCATTATCACCTCAAGGAGAACAAGAGACACGGCGCCTCTGTTTTCCTTGAATTTCCTTACCGCATCCTCCCCGTTTTCGGCCTCTATTATCTTATAGCCGTTGTCCTGCAGGAGGAGCTTCATTCCCTTCCTGACCTGCCGTTCGTCCTCGGCGATAATTATCGTCTCACCTTTCCCTCCGGGCGGAGTTTCAATCGGCTTGGATATTACTTTTCTCTTTGTCTCTGCCAGGGGCAGGTATATCCGGAATGTCGTCCCCTTTCCCGCCTCGCTGTATACATTGATATTTCCGTTGTGCTGCTTGATTATTCCGTAGACCATGGAAAGCCCCAGCCCCGTGCCCACTCCCTTTGTGGTGAAGAAAGGCTCGAATATGTTTTCCTTGGTCCCCTGGTCCATACCGACTCCGGCATCCGATACCGTCAGCACGGCATACATGCCAGTGTTCTCAAAAATATGTTCTTCGGCATAACGGCTGTCTACATATACCCTATCCGTCACCCGCGGCATAGTCCTTCCCACGTCAATCCGCAACTTCGCAGCTGATTGACGCTTAACCGTATGCGTTGCCCTCAGTTTTTTCTGCTGGTGTTATGTCCTATTGTAACATTGCCAGAGTTTCGCGTGATTGAAAGTGAGATTCAGAACAGAAGCGGTTTGACTTTAGCGAGGATTGTCGTGAGCGATGTTGTCGAAATACTATCAACGATTCTTATTTTCCAGGCCTGCCAGTCGATAGAGCGGACCTGATCGGATAGAGCAACCCCCGAGGTTTTTTTCGCACCATCGAGACTTACCTCAAAAGGGTAGCTTTTAATACTCGTTGTTATTGGACAGACAAGGCAGAGGCCGGAAACTTTATTGTAAACTTCGGGCGATAGGACAACTGCCGGCCGGAAGCCTGACTGCTCATGCCCTAATGTTGGATCAAAACTCAGAAGGATGATATCTCCTCGATCAGGAATTGCTTTCATCAAAGAATCTCCTTCCCAACAGGACGCCCGAAGTCGACTTCATCGTGGCGGTTTTGACGAGTAATTCTTTTAACAAGTTCTTTTAAGGAATACTCTTTTTTCCCCACAGGCTTAATCACAATCGCATTGTCGGCTTCGTCAATCTCGACAGTGGTGTCTACACTGATCCCGGCCCTCCTGGCCAAGTCCCTGGGTATCCTTACACCTATACTGTTGCCCCATTGGGCTGTCTTCGCAATCACATCCGTACCTCCTTTATTCTATTACTATAATAATAGTATATCCGATGGATATACAAAACAACAAGCCCCCGTAAAAGTACAACTGATAACAAACCCCTCGGGCACCTCGCCAAAAATGAAATCTGTCCACTCGCCGGCCATTGATCATACTTAACGGGCCGTTGTCTGAGAAAATCATCCATTGAGTAGTATAATATAAGCACATGGCGAGCGGTAAGATACTCATCATTGAAGACG
>JADFXI010000166.1 GCA_015233655.1 Nitrospirota bacterium
AAATGGGTTGAGGGCCGTCCGTTCTTTGAAAGAAGTCGCTGGCCTGGTCTTGGAGGCTTTTCACCCGCTCCCGTACTGTATCCTCACTTTCGAGTTGGCGTTCTTCGTCCTTGCCTGATGGATCGCCTATGAGACCTGTGGCGCCACCGAAAAGCATGATCACTTGCCCGCCCTGCCTCCTGTAGCGGTCCATTGACAAAAGCGGGATCAGGCTCCCTGCATGCAGGCTCGCCGCAGACGGATCGAAACCCACATAAAGCGGGCTGCGTGTCTCTTGCAGTCTCAGATCTGTGATGTCGGGTGTTTTTTGATTGATGAGGCCTCTTATTTCAAGGTCTCTTAAAAAACGCATTTCTGTCGGCATTGGGAATTATTATATTACACTTGTCGCCCCGGCCACAAGTGAACTGCGTGACATGTCTTCTTATGTCGGTAGAAAAATGTGACCACATTGAGAATAAACTGACGTTATAGCCTTGCCTATGGCAGTGTCATGAGTTTACTTGTGTCTACCAGTGCTTCCACCTCTTTGCTTGCCGGATGGTTGAATACTTCAGAGGGGTGGCCGGTTTGGACTACCCTGCCGTTTGAATACACAATTATATTGTCGGCCATAGTATAAGCCTCGATGATATCGTGCGTTACAAGCACGACGGGGATATTGAAAATATTTCTTACGTCTTTTAAAAATTGACGCATCTCCAGGCGCAGAGGATTATCGAGCGCGGAAAACGGCTCGTCCAGTAGAAGCACATCGGGCTTGCGTATGAGTGCCCTTGCAAAGGCCACCCGCTGCTGCTGGCCACCCGAAAGCTTTCCAGGCAAACGGTCTATGACACCTTCAAGTCGAAAGGCGCCTGTTAATTCAGCGACGCGCTTCCGGCATTCGTCTGGACTAATCCCCCTGGCCCCGTACCTTATATTTTCATCAACGGTTAAATGCGGGAAAAGGGCAAGATTCTGAAATACGTACCCGAAGGAGCGTTTTTGCGGCGGCAGGTTAACTTCCTTAAAGCTGTCGAACAGCACCTTTTCTCCGCAGCGCACAACTCCGGCGTCAGGCTGCATCAGCCCGGCGATCATTTGGAGGGTTATGGATTTCCCTGCTCCGGAATATCCGAACAGTACGGCAAGCTCATCAGCCATTTCCCAGGCTACGTCGAGCGAAAATTCGTTTATTTTCTTTTTAAGAGTTACAGACAGTCCCATCAGAGAATCCTCAATATATCGGCCTCTTGCTGTATCGATTAGCCAGGTAGAGAAAAAAGCCTGACAATAGAGTCAGCATGATGACCATTCCGTTAGCTTTCGACCACTCGCCGCTTCCTGACAGGGAGTATATGGCAAGAGGCATAGTATCGGTCTTCCCGGGAAGATTGCCTGCCAGCATCAGTGTGGCTCCGAATTCTCCCATGGCCCGCGCAAAGGAAAGGACGGTACCTGCAATAATGCCCCTCCTGGCGAGCGGAAGGATTATCCTGACCGCCGTCTCGAACTCTGTGCGGCCTAAAGTATAGGAAGCGTTAATCAGGGTGACGTCCACAGACTCGATCGCGGCCCGCGCTGTTTTTATCATAAGCGGGAGCGCGACCACAAACGATGCGAGCACCGCTGCGTACCAGGTGAACATAATAGTCCAGCCGGTCCACTGGTATATGATTTTGCCGACAGTGCCGTTTCTTCCGAAAAGGACAATGAGATAATAGCCGGTAACAGTAGGCGGCAGGACGAGAGGCAGGGTAAAGAGAACGTCAAGCAGTTCCTTGCCCTTAAAGTCTTTTCGCGCAAGAAAGTAGGCAACCGCTATGCCGATTACGAAAATAAAGGCCGTAGCAACTGCCGCCACCTGAAGAGAGAGGCGCATGGAAAAAAGTACCGAACTGTCCATTATTTTCCCATTGCCTTGAACCCGTATTTTTCGAGAATCGCCTTGCCATCAGGCGAGACGACAAGAAGTATAAACTCGTCGGCTGTTTTTACGTTTCCTGTCGCCTTTACGACTGCGATGGGATACACGACCGGTTTATGGCTTGCCTCCGGCGCTGTTGCGGCAATCTTCACTTCTTTCGCCCGCACCTTGGCGTCGGTCGAATAGACTACCCCGGCATCCACTTCACCCCTTGCCACATAATCAAGGACCTGGCGCACATTCTCTGTGTAAATGAGCTTGTCCTTAATCGTATCGGTAATCTTATAGTAACTAAAGACATCTTCCGCGTATCTTCCGGCAGGCACGGTCTTTGGATTGCCGACAGCGATTTTCTTTATGTTTGCCGACTTGAGGTCTTCAAAGGACGTTATTTCAATCTTGGTGCCGACAGGGACCGTCAGTACGACACTGTTCGCACTAAAATTAACTCTGGAACCGGGACGTATTAATCCCTTTTTGTCGGCATCATCCATGTCTTTCTGTGCTGCAGAGGCGAAGACATCGACAGGGGCCCCGCCCTCGATCTGTCTCATGAGGTCTCCGGAAGCCCCGAAATTAAAAACAACTTTTGTCCCTCTGTTTCTTGCCTCGTAAATCCTGCCTATTTCCTCAAAGGCATTCTTCAGGCTTATAGCAGCCGAAACGGTTAATTCCTTCGGCGGTTCGGCAAGAGCTGCTGAACGTACAAAAAGAGCAGTTATAACAATCAGAGCTATGATAGTACTCTTAGCCATAGATTCATTTCCTTTCTACAAGATAAAGTACTCGCTAGTTTAATTGAATAAATCTATCCGTGTAAACTTGTATAAATTATGAAAATGATGGAATGCATTTATGAACGGGCCGCGCAGTTATAATCCGCCGCAGACTTTGCATCCAGGGTCTTTATGGACGGCGAGCTTCCTGAACTCCATGTCGAAGGTGTTAAAAAAAAGCATCTTCGACATCAGCGGTTTCCCATAGCCGGTGAGGAGTTTTATCGCTTCAATGCTCATGATGCAGCCGAGTATCCCCGAGACAGCGCCGAGTACGGGAAAGCCCAGTTCCTGCCATTCCGGGTTATCTGTCGGGTAAAGGCAATTAAGGCACGGCGTTACTCCGGGAACGATATTAAAGAGGTATCCTTCCATTCCATTCATCGCAGCCTCGACCATCGGAACTCTATTTCTGACGCAGCCTTCATTAAGCACCCTTCGCTCATGAAAGGTCGGCCGGGCGGAAAGCGCTATGTCTGCCCCATCCAGCAGCTTGTCGATATTGTAGGCGGACGTTCTTTCGTCGTATATTTCTACTTCAACTTCAGGGTTAATCTCCCCGATACTCTTCATTCCCTGAACAACCCTGCTTTTTCCTATCCAGCTATCTTTCATTAAAATCTGCCGGTTCATGTTTGAAAGCGTCAGGTTGCCGGAATGGGCAAATATCATTTTCCCTATGCCCGCGACAGCGAGATAAAGCGCGGCAGTGCCGCCTAGCCCGCCGATTCCGGCGATAAGAGCCGTCGAATCTTTGAGCTTCTGCTGATGGGCCGTCGTGAACCCGCCCAGCATCAACTGCCTGCGGTAACGCTCCAGGTCCCTCTCTGTCAGGCTCCCGGCTTCAGAGACAGCGGCGTTTTCAGACAACATTATCACAATACTCCTCCCCGATCTTTGCATTCAGCATCTCAAGCTCCATGTCTTTGTCCTCGCCGAGAATTCCGCAAGCATCGGCCCTGCATTGCTTGCAGTGGCTCATCTGTGGAATGAATGGTGAGCATTCCGCACGTACGCTTGCTATAGCCGCCCGTGAGGGTCTTTCGAGATGCGCAAAACCGGCCTGGGGTATGAGCGGTAAAACATTCATGATGTCGGCGCCCCATTTTCCGGCAACCCTGGCTATGAGCGGGATTTCCTCATCGTTGATCCCTGGGATTAGGACGGTGTTGATCTTTATAATGAGTCCGGCGTCTATGGCATTATTGATCCCCCGCCACTGAGTATGCAAAAGGTGTTCGGCAGCCTGCCTGCCGGTATAGCGTTTTCCACCATGAATTATCCACGCGTATATCTTTTCAGCGATCTCGGGACGCACTGCATTGACGGTAACAGTCAAGCTTCTGACCCCTGATTTCACGAGGTCTTCAAGCCTGTCAGGCAGAAGCAGCCCATTTGTCGAAACGCACAGTATGAGTTCAGGGAATTCCCTGTGCACGGCACGCATAACGTCAAACGTAGCAGGGTTGGCAAGAGGGTCGCCGGGTCCGGCAATCCCTATCACGCTGAGTTTACCGCTGCGGTCGACCAGCGTCCGCACCCTTTCGAGTGATTCATCCACGGAAAGCACTTTGCTGGTAATTCCGGGCCTGGATTCATTGGCGCAGTCGAATTTCCGTATGCAATAATTGCACTGTATGTTGCACACAGGGGCCACAGGCAGGTGCATGCGCCCGAATTTATGATGGGCGCTCTCAGAGAAACAGGGATGCTGGTCTATTATGCTTCTTTTTTTATTCACCGTTAGTGGTATCACCGGGACCTCCGTTCTGTTCAATCTCTTTATATATAACATTGAAGAGCAAACAGCGTGCCACAATATAAGCGATTGTTAATTAAAGGAACTTGATTTCCAGTTATAGACTCAAAATGTAGCAACTACGACATACTTGTAGTAATAACTGAATAGCTGCCTCCAATCCCGTTCCCGGGACGGAGGCCAGCTATTGCCGAGGTCTGCGAAAAATCGCACGGATTTTCAGGTATGGAGCGCGTCAGCAAAAAGACTTTGACGCCGGTGTCCCTATAGTGCTATATGCTCGTGGCACTTTTTTGTGCAGGCGCGGCTACAGGCCTCGCATCCTATGCAATTGTCAGGATTGGCAATTGACATCACCTTGTTGCCCATGTCATCACCGAACTCATCATCGCCCACGAAGGGCTTGACTATGAGTTCCAATACGTCCCTGCTGCAAACCTTATAGCAGCGGCCGCAGCCTATGCACTTGTCAACATCAATGGATTCTATGAATTGGGGGATCCAGGTCTGACCTCCCCTTGTGTATCCGACTATGCTCATAAGGTCCTCCTCTACCTGCTGCTATGAAATGGCCTCGCCATCCTTTTCGCCTGTCCTCACACGCAAGGCGTTTTCAATTGGTGATACAAATATCTTGCCGTCGCCCGTCTTGCCCGTCTGGTTGATCTTAATTAATGATTTCACTATCTTGCTTACAACATCGTCCGGCACAACCATGGTCAGCATTCTCTTGGGGACGAAGAGGGCCACCTTCGGCAATGTATGTTCAAGAGCATATGTAGAAGGAGTCGGCGTCAATCTGACCGATGTGCAATATTTGTCGGGCAATTCAGGATCGAGATCGCTGTCGCAAACCGCACCCCTCTGTTTTCCTCTGCCGTCCACGCTCTGTATGCTGACCGAGGGGTAGCCGAGTTCGTCAAGTGCCGTCTTTGTCTCAGAAAGCTTGTCCCTCCTGATGATAGCG
>JADFXI010000167.1 GCA_015233655.1 Nitrospirota bacterium
GAGCTTATATGTCATTCATGATGGTGATAATGAGGAGATACAGCTATCCATTATTAATGATTGCCGTAATATCATGCCTGTTGATTCTTGGGGCTACAGAAGCATTAGCAGGCATTACACTTGACGGCAGTTTCGGCACAAAGGGAGCGCTGACAGGGCCGAACTATTCAATACCTGCCTCAGTCGGGCAGCAGAGCGGCAGTAATTTATTCCACAGTTTTGGAATCTTTAACCTCACTTCAGCAGAGAGCGCAACGTTTACCGGGCCTGTCAGCATACAAAATATCATATCCAGGGTGACAGGTGGGCAGTCATCGAGCATAGACGGCAAGATCAGCTCGACAATCAATGGTGCCAATCTGTATTTCATCAATCCTGCAGGCATTGTGTTCGGACCTAACGCAACGCTTGATGTCAGCGGTTCTTTTCACGCATCTACGGCTGACTATATCAAACTGTCAGACAGCGGCAGATTTGATGCAGCAACACCTACCAATAGTGTGCTTACAACAGCGGCGCCGTCGGCCTTCGGATTCTTGGGGGATCCCCCTAAAGGGATTACAGTAAACGGGTCTTCATTGCAGGTCAACAGCGGCAGTGCCTTATCATTCGTTGGTGGCAAGCTGAACTTTAATGGGGCCAGCATATATGCTCCATCGGGGACAATATCGCTAATATCTGCTGCATCATCGGGTGAAACAACATTGTCAAATTCAGGGTGGGATGTTTCGTCATTCGGCAAATTGGGGAATATAAGCGCAACAAACAATTCATTAATTGATACAAGCGGTGGAGGGGGAATTGTATATATCAGGGGCGGGCAGTTTGTGCTTGATAACTCAAGTGTAAGGTCGAGGGCAACCGGCAACATAAGCGGTGGGCTGATAGATATTAATGTGAGAGATGAGATAGATGTCATCAATGATGCCAGCGTATCCGGGTCTACGTATTCGGACGGCAATGCATCTGATATTTCCATCAACTCTGACTCATTTAATCTCACAAGTGGTGGATATATAGCTGCTTCATCGTCAGGTTCTGGCAAGGGTGGCAGTATCAGATTAAATGCTCGGAAGTTTGTTATATCAGGAGGTGGGAGTATAATTGACAATGCCTATAGTTCAGGACAGGGAGGCAACGTTACAATCAGTTCAAAAGACTCCATATCTATATCAGATGATTCGAGCGGGATTTTTGCACAGTCCCAGGGAAGCGGTAGCGCAGGAACAATTTCGGTGAATGCAGGGAAGCTTTTAATGGCAGGAGGTGGCAGTATAGACAGTTCTGCTTATAGTTCAGGCTCGGGAGGAAATATAAGTATAGAGACAAACAATTTGTCTGTTACTGATGGTGGTAACATACACACTGGTACAGATGCAGGAAGTATTGGCAATTCCGGTGATTTAAGCATTAAATCAAGTGATAGTATTTCAATATCCGGGTGTTATACAGATGGGTCAAATACGTATGTCAGTAACATAAGCTCTAACACCTGGGGTGCGGGAAGAGGTGGTCGTATAAGTATAGAGACGGGGAAATTGTCTATAGCTGTTGGTGGAGCTATTCAAGCCGTTACGGCTTCGGTAAACAGCGGCAATTCTGGTGATATAAGCATTAAAGCAGATGACTCTGTTTCAATATCCGGTTGTTATACAAATGGTTCAAATGTATATGTCAGTAACATTAGCACTAACACATGGGGCGCGGGAAGAGGCGGTCGAATGAGTATACAGACTGGGAACTTGTCTATAGCTGATGGAGGTGTCATTTCAACAGTAGCAGTATCTGGCAGCAGCGGTGATGTCGGTGATATAAGCATTAAAGCAACTGACACTGTTTCGATATCAGGTTACTATACAAATGGAAGTGACCTATACAGCAGCGTAATTAATAGCAATACTTTTGGAACAGGTAGAAGTGGCAACATCAGTATAGAGACAGGGAAAATGTTTATTACTGATGGTGGCTCAATTGAAGCAGGTGCGTCGTCAACCAGTGGTGATTCCGGTAATATAAGCATTAAAGCAAGTGATACTATTTCAATATCCGGGTGTATTGTAAATGGTTCGAGTATTTACAGGAGTGCGCTTTCCACTGACACCTGGGGTAGAGGAAACGGGGGCAGCATCAGCGTAGAGACGGGGAAATTGTCTATTACTGATGGCGGATCTATTGAAGCTGGTGCAGCGACTGGGAGCAGCGGTAATGCAGGTGATATAAACATCAAGGCAATTGACAGTATTTCAATTTCGGGAGTTTCTGCAAATGGTTCCGATGTGAACAGGAGCTTTATCGGGAGTAATACTTTTGGCAAAGGGAAAGGAGGAAGCATCAGTATAGATACCGGAGTATTGTCTCTTACTAATGGTGGTGCAGTTGAAGCAGGTGCAGCTTCCGGAAGCAGTGGAAGTGCAGGTGATATAAACATCAAGGCAGCTGACAGCATTTCAATCGGTGGGTACTATTCCAACGGTACAGATTCAATTAAAAGCTCGTCGATTTATGCTGACACATACGGCTCCGGCAATGCAGGGAGTATCATCATTGACACTTCTAAGATGTCTCTTTACGATCTTGGCGAAATCAGTACGAGTGCGAGAGCGGGCAGCGAAGGGAATGGCGGAAATATAAGCATCAAAGCCACTGATTCAATATCTGTCACAGGGCACTATAATATTAGGGGAAACGATTATAATAGTGGTATTTTTAGTGATACTTTCAGCACGGGCAGCGCGGGGGATATCAGCATAGAGACCGCTAAACTGTCTCTTTCCGATCTCGGAACAATCAATACAAGCGCAAGGGAAGGTAGCATAGGGAATGGTGGAAGTATAAGCATCAAGGCCAGAGATTCAATATCTATATCAGGATATTATAATACCTCGGGAAGTGGAATTTTCAGCGAAACCGATGGCACAGGCAGCGCGGGGGATATCAGTATTGAGACTGTTAAGCTGTCTCTTTCCGATGTTGGAACAATCAGTACAAGCGCAAGGGAGGGTAGCGCAGGGAATAGTGGAAATATAAGCATTAAAGCCAGTGATGCAATATCTATATCAGGGCATTATGATAGTGGAACAGGCGTTTATTCAAGTGGTATTTTCAGTAATACATATGGCAAGGGCAATGCCGGGAGCATCAGCATCGAGACCGCTAAACTGTCTATTGCCAATAGTGGAACAATCAGTACAAGCGTGTGGGAGGGTAGCGAAGGCAATGGTGGCAGCATCAGCATCAAAGCCATCGATTCAATATCTGTCTCAGGACATTATGATATCGGAGATACTCATCATACTAGCGGCATTTTCAGTGAAACTGGCAGTAAAGGCAGAGCCGGGTCAATTACAGTAGAGTCTGGCAGTATTTCTCTTTATGACGAGGGCAGGATAAGCACCTCCACATCAGGAACCGGAGCAGGAGGCGAGATAGAAGTGAATGTTAAGCAAATAAAGCTTGATAGTGGCTCAAGCATAGCATCCGAAAGCACAGGCACAGGCGTGGCTGGAAGCATAACCATAAAGGCTGGCAATGCAATAAAGATAACGGAAAGCTCGATAACAACGGCAACGGCTGATGCGGACGGCGGGAATATCAGCGTCGATCCTCAGTTGATGGACATAAGGAACAGCAGCATCACAGCCACAGTGCGCGGCGGCACTGGCAATGGAGGCAATATAGTTTTGAACTCGGAGCAGGTGGTACTTGAGGGAAGCAGGATTATAGCCAACGCAGACAAGGGCAACGGTGGGAGTATAGACATAAAAAGCAATGTTTTCATAAAGACATCAGACAGCACAGTGAGCGCATCATCTAACTTCGGTCTGCAGGGGACGGTGGAGATAAGTGCGCCACTGGTTGATCTGAGCGGCAATCTTACTGCATTGCCCGCTGCATTCATTGACACCGGAGCGCTTTTCCCCAAACCATGCGCCCAGAGGGAAGAGGACATGAGCAGCTTTGTAGTCAAAGGCAAAGACGGAGCGCCGCCCCAGCCTGACGCCCCCCTTGGCAACAGATTCTGTCCGGGAGATACAGGGAGGTGAAAGCAAATGAGGTTCTTATGGGAGTTATTTTTCTTGTACTACAGTTGCCAAACACTATGCCACACATCCCGTAAACGACATCTTCCTTTCTAATAATACCGCTGTACTGAACAGAGATAAGAAGTTGAATCCCGTGTTTATTACCTTCGTAAGTGATAATAGCTTCAGCCCTTATCTTTTAACGATTATGTGGCTGAAGTCATGTTTTTTCAAGCGGACTGGTCAATGAACAGTACATCCCGTACACAGCAAGCCACTTGTGACATGTTTTCTTGGAAATAAATACCTCCGACGAAATGCCCGCGGTACGGAGTTGCAGGGTGAAGCCTTTAACCAGAGGGCTCTCTCAACTTTACCTGCTTTCAGAAATACTCAACAAAAATTATACGGTTACAGCTGCTGTGGTTTTGCACTTCGCCGTTTCTCGATTAGATCAAAATTGCCCGCATATTTGTTGCAGAGCGACTCAAGAAACTCCTGCAGTTCATCCGGCTTAAGCAGCGTTTCGGGTGCCTGGTCAGGAAAAGTGCAGGCCTTGATGATTTTTTTTACCAGGTTGACTACAGCATAATTGATTACATCGTCGGGAAATGACGGCAGAGCATCTTCTATTAATAAACGCTCCGAATACCAACCTCCGCTTGAGGGGGCCATTCCGGCACAATCTCCCTTAACGCGCTTGATCCTTACCCCTCTTGATAATGCCAGGTCCTTTACCCCGCTGTTGACCAGTTGCAGCCCCCTCATGGCAGGATTTGATGCCTGACCATGCCGTCCCTTTGTGATCGGCAGAAAGAGGAACAGGTCAACTCCTGAGCAATAAACATAGTTGCCAGCCCCACTGATTTCATCAGGCTTAATGACAAAAAATAGAAAATTGTTTATATACTCATAAGATTTCGCGTCTTTGTCCGACTTTGAGATGTTCATTACCTTTGCCTCCTGCGATTACCGGATTGTGAAGTTTTGACAAAGAGACTTTAAAATTGTTCCAAAATATGCTATTATATTTTACATAATTCGACATAGCTTTTGGTCACAATCCTTTTCCTCCTACTTCAGACTGATTAATTAAACAGAGGTGACAAACAATGAGACAGTTATTGATTATTTTATCGCTGGCATTATCCTTATCTATCCCGGCGTATGCCCTTGCAAGCGAAGATCTGCAGATAATTAAGGACATGCCGATAACCGGCAAGATGTATGAGAGGGCACTCCAGTTCTTTACCGAGAAGGTGCCCGAAGCCTTTATGAAACAGCTTACCCAGTCGCAAAAGTATATTGATGTGATAACCGAGATCTTCAGCGACAAAGACATCCCGCTTGATCTTGCTTATCTTC
>JADFXI010000168.1:0-3499 GCA_015233655.1 Nitrospirota bacterium
TCTCAGTTATCTGTTCGCCAAGCCACATGAGAAACGCCGTACCCGAAGTCAACGTTATCATTGTCAGAATTCGGAAACTCCAACCCGGGTTCTGAATAAATTGTCCGCCCCCCATGCCTTCAAGCCCTACAGCTATACCGAACGACTGTATGGCACCGATAATAACGGTGGCGTATCTGGTGTATTTGACGATCTTCTTCCTGCCGGACTCGCCTTCTTTTGCAAGCTTTCCGAGGCTGGGTATTACGACCGTCAGGAGCTGAAAGATAATTGAAGCACTTATGTAGGGCATAATTCCGAGCGCAAAAATCGTTACCCGTGAAAGGGCACCGCCCGAGAACATGTCAAAGAAGCCCATCATGGCCCCGCCCTTCTCAGTGAGGAACTTGCTGAGCGCCTCGCTATTTATGCCGGGCGTGGGGATATGAGCGCCTATTCTGTAGACCGCGAGCATACCGAGTGTGAACAATACCCGGTTTTTCAATTCAGCGATCTTGAAGATATTTTGGATATTGGCAAGCAAGCCCAAGGCTATAATACCTCGGACTTTCCGCCGGCTGCAGTTATTTTTGCAACTGCAGAGGCGCTGAACGCGTGGGCCTTTATGACAACAGGCCTGGTTATGTCTCCATCTCCGAGAATTTTAACCCCGTCTTTCAAATCCCTTACGATCCTGTGTTCAATCAGGATTTCGGGAGTTATTGTGTCAATGCCGGAAAGCTTTGCTAAATCATCCAGGTTGACGATTGCAAATTCTTTCTTAAACGGCATGTTCTTGAATCCCCTCTTGGGAAGTCTTCTCTGGATCGGTGTCTGACCGCCCTCAAAGGCAGGGCCAACGTGGCCGCCGGAGCGGGCTTTCTGTCCTTTATGTCCCTTGGTGGCTGTCTTTCCATGTCCGGAACCCATTCCCCTGCCAATCCTCTTGGGCTTCTTCCTGCTTCCAGGTGCCGGCGCTAAAGTATCTATTTTCATAGTTTAACTTTTGACCTCCTGCTCACTTTCTTCCTCTGCAACGAACTCGCCTTCAGCTTTGCCCCTCAGCTTGTTGACGACATCAGGGTCCATCAAATGGCTCAACCCATCGAGTGTAGCTCTGACGGTATTGAACGGGTTGTGTCCGCCGAGCGATTTTGCGACTATATCATGTATTCCGGCTACTTCAAAGACCGCGCGGACTGCGCCGCCGGCGATCAGTCCTGTTCCCTTAGGGGCCGGGTTCATTACTACTGCATTGGAACCGTATTTTCCTATAATCCTGTGGGTGATGGTGCCCTCTTTCAAGGCAAATCTCATTAGCCGCTTCTTGGCCTGTTCAACAGCCTTCCGTATTGCTTCAGGCACTTCGGAGGCCTTTCCCTTGCCGACGCCGACTATGCCATCTCCGCTGCCGACAACCACGAGGGCGCTGAAGGAAAATCTTCTGCCTCCCTTCACAACCTTTGCCACACGGTTTATGTAGACTACCTTGTCCTTTAAATTAAGCCCTTCAGCCTCAATCCTCTCGGTCTTCACCATACCTCCTTAAAATTCCAGCCCGCCTTCGCGCGCTCCTTCAGCAAGGGCCTTGACACGGCCATGATATTTATAACCGCCACGATCAAAAACAATCTGCTTGACTCCTGACGTAGTGGCCCGCGACGCAAGCAGCAAGCCCACCCGTTTGGCCATCGCGGCATTGCCCTTGTGTCCGCTTTCGGCTGCCAGGTCTTTGTCGAGTGTAGAGGCGGCAATAAGCGTATGCCCCTTCGTATCATCGATAATCTGAGCATATATATGATTTAGACTCTTGTATACGCATAGTCTGGGCCGCTTTACGCTGCCGAGCACCTTTTTCCTCAATCTTTTATGACGCCTCTGTCTGGCATCTTCTTTAGCGATCACGACATCCTCCTTAAAATCAGGCTATGGCACAAAATTCCAACCGGCGCCGCAGCCCATTACCTATGAGTTTATTTCTTGCCGGTCTTTCCGGCCTTCAATTTAATCCTTTGGCCGCTGAACCTTACTCCCTTTCCTTTATAGGCATCCGGCGGCCTGAGTTCTCTTACATTTGCCGCAACCTGTCCGAGCAGTTGTTTGTCCATACCGCTTAAGGTAATAGTAGTCTGCTTCTCATCGACAACTGCCTTTATCCCTTCGGGCAGCTGAAATTCAATGGGATGTGAATATCCCAGAGTAAAGGCGAGCTTTCCGCCCTTTACCTGTGACCTGTAACCGATACCGGTTATTTCAAGGACCCTTGTATACCCTTGTGAAACACCGCTCACCATATTGGATACCAGGCTTCTTGCAAGACCATGGAGCGCCCTGTGAGATTGTGAATCACTGCCCCTGCCAACGGTGATCTTCTCGTCGGCAACAGATATCTTTATGCCCTCTGGAAAGTTATACGTCAATTCACCCTTCGGCCCCTTTACTTTAACAAGGTCCTGCTTAACTTCGACCTTAACTCCCTGCGGAATATCAATAGGCTTCTTCCCTATTCGTGACATCTATCTTTCCTCCCCTGAATCCATGACTCTCTTTTCTCTGTTCCTACCAGACGTAACAAAGCACCTCTCCGCCGACACCTTCCCGGCGGCATGCCTTGTCCGTGAGGACGCCCTTTGATGTGGTAAGCACGGCGATCCCGACGCCGTCCATGACCTTCGGCACCTCATCTTTACCGGCGTAAATCCTCCTGCCGGGCTTGCTTATCCTCTTCAGGCCGCTGATAACAGGGCTGTTGTCAGGCGCATACTTCAGGGTCACCCGCAGCATTCCCTGCTTTTTATCTTTTATAATCTTATATGATTTTATAAAGCCTTCTTCTTTTAATATCTTAGCCAGTTCCACCTTCATCCTTGAAGCCGGAATATCCACTTTTTCCGTCTTGATAAGGAGCGTGTTTCTCATTCTGGTAAGCATGTCTGCAATTGGATCGGTCATCATACGCTCACCCCTACCAACTCGACTTCGTGACCCCGGGGATAAACCCCCTGAGGGCAAGTGTCCTGAAGCAGATTCTGCAAAGTCCAAACTTTCTCATATAAGCTCTCGGTCTCCCGCAGGACTTGCACCGGTTATAGGCACGCACCTTAAACTTTGGCGCCCTGTTGGATTTCTCAATTAAACATGTCTTTGCCACCAATCTCCTCCTTTATTTCCTGAACGGCATACCCATGTGCCTAAGCAATGTTTTGCATTCGGCATCGTTTACCGCGGAAGTGCACATAGTTATATCAAGTCCATGCACCAGTTCGACTTTGTCATAGTTTATTTCAGGGAATATATATTGTTCCTTCAGGCCGAATGAGTAGTTACCCCTTCCGTCAAATGACTTCCCTGAGAGACCTCTGAAATCCCTGATTCTCGGGAGGGCAACACTGATCAAACGGTCCAGAAATTCATACATGCGTTCGCCTCTTAACGTTACCTTGCATCCCAGAGGAACGCCCTCTTTGAGCTTGAACCCTGCTATTGCCTTTTTTGATTTCGTGACAATCGGGTGCTGACC
>JADFXI010000168.1:3552-5354 GCA_015233655.1 Nitrospirota bacterium
CGTGGCTTCGCCGAGAGTAACGTGAACGACAATCTTCTGCAGTTTCGGGACCCGCATAACATTCTTATACGCAAGCTCCTTCATAAGCACAGGTACAACTTCCTTCAAGTATTTTTCCATCATGCGCGGCGCCATAACTATTCCAAGACCTCCCTGCACTTCTTGCACGTCCTGAGCTTTTTGCCGCCTTCGAGGACGGTGTTGCCTAACCTGGTAGGCTTGCTGCATTTCGGGCAAACAAACATTATATTAGACATATGAACAGGCCCTTCCTTCTCTATAATGCCGCCCTGAGCATATTTTTTATTGGGCTTGGTATGTCTCTTGATAACATTGATGCCCTCAATAGTTACCTTCTCAGCTGCCGGAGACACAGACAGTATTCTTCCTTTTTTGCCCTTATTTTTTCCGGTCGCCACCAAAACGATGTCGCCTTTTCTTATTCCTAACCCCACTGTATCCTCCTCTAACCAGAGTAATGCGTTGCGGCCTTTATAGTACCTCGGGAGCAAGCGAAATAATCTTCATGAATTCTTTCCATCTCAGCTCCCTGGCAACAGGTCCGAAAATTCGTGTTCCAACTGGTTCCATCTGGTTGTTTAAAAGGACCACCGCATTCTGGTCAAACCTTATATAAGAGCCGTCGGAACGTTTCGTTTCTTTCTTAGTCCTCACCACAACGGCCTTGGACACAGCACCCTTTTTCACAGTACCGTCGGGAATCGCTTCTTTAACACTCACCACGATGATATCACCAAGGCGGGCATATCTTCTGTTGGACCCCCCCATGACCCTGATGCACATTACTTTTTTGGCACCAGAATTGTCGGCAACCTCAAGGATGCTTAAATTTTGTATCATTTACTTACCCTCGCCTTCAACGATTTTGATTACCTGCCACCGTTTGTCCCCGCTCAGCGGCCTGCTTTCAATAATCTCGACCACATCACCAGACTTGCATTTATTGTCTTCGTCATGCGCCTTGAATTTTGTGACCTTCTTGACGGTCTTAATATACAGCGGATGCTGGAACGTCCTGGTCACGGCGACCACAACGGTCTTGTCCATCTTATCGCTGACTACTTTACCCGTGTATGTTTTCTTAGGCATTGCTGGTGTCTCCTTTGCCGGTCTGCGGACGTGGTTCCTTTTCCGTAATGACCGTCAGTACTTTCGCTATGTCCTTACGCACCTCGCGAACCCTGCTGTTGCTCTGCAGCTCGCCTTTCGAAAGCTGAAACCTCAGATTGAACAGCTCCTTCCTCAAGTCCGTCTCTTTCTGCTTCAATTCATCTACTGTTAGCGCCCTTATCTCAGAAGGCTTCATAACACCGCCTCCTCTCTCTTAACAAATTTTGTGGTTATCGGCAGCTTCCTGGATGCAAGTTTAAAGGCCTCTTTTGCAATAACTTCCGAAACGCCCGAAACTTCATACAATATTTTCCCCGGCCTCACGACAGCCACCCAATATTCCGGGTTTCCCTTTCCTTTTCCCATTCTGGTTTCGGCAGGTTTCTTGGTTATCGGCTTATCCGGAAAAACTCTTATCCATACCTTGCAGCCTTTCTTGGCATGGCGCGTTATGGCCACCCTGGCGGCCTCTATCTGACGGCTTGTGATCCAGCCCGGCTCCAGCGCTTTCATCGCAAACTCGCCGAAACTGACTTCAGCGCCGCGATACGCCTTGCCGTTCATGTTGCCTTTCATCATCTTTCTGAATTTAACTTTTTTCGGTGCAAGCATGACTTACTCTCCTGGTTATTCGCTTGCCGTGGCGGCAACGGGCGGTTCGGCAAGTATAT
>JADFXI010000169.1 GCA_015233655.1 Nitrospirota bacterium
AGTATCAGGGGCAATAGCAATGTCAAAAGAACTATATTCGGTAATAGATCAGATCAGCCGGGAGAAAGGCATCTCCCGTGAAGCGCTCCTGAAAGTCCTCGAGGCTGCGCTCCTGTCTGCTGCCAGAAAGAAATACGGGGGACGGACAAATATCAACCTGAGGATCAATCCTAAGAACTGCGACATTGAAGTTTTTGAAACCAAAAGAGTGGTCGACGAGATCGCGAACAAGGATGAGGAGATCAGTCCTGAGGAGGCCTCAAAAATAGTTGCCGACGCCAAGCTGGGAGATGAAGTAGAAGTCCCTATCCAACTCCAGGATTTCGGCAGGATAGCTGCGCAGACGGCAAAACAGGTATTGTTCCAGAGAGTACGGGAAGCCGAACGGGACATAATTTTTGATGAATTTAAAGACAAGTCCGGTCAGATCATCAGCGGCACGGTCTTAAGAAAAGAAAAAAACATCTACTTCATCAGTCTAGGCAAGGCAGAGGCCATTATGCTCCAGCGCGATACCATACCGGGCGAGACCCTCAAAAGGGGAGACCTGGTAAAAGCATATCTTGCTGAAGTGCGCCAGACCGCGAAAGGGCCGGCAATTATTCTTTCACGGACCGATCCCAACTTCATCCTGGGACTTTTTAAAATGGAAGTGCCTGAAATAAACGACGGCGTAGTCGTCGTAAAGGGCATAGCCAGGGAGCCCGGAGAGAGAACGAAGATAGCGGTTTTTTCGAAGGACAGTTCCATAGACGCCGTAGGGGCCTGCGTCGGCATGAAGGGGACCAGGGTACAGTCTATTGTCAGAGAGCTGAGGGGAGAGAGAATTGATATCATACCCTGGAGCGAAGACCCCCGCATATTCATTGCCAGGGCGCTTACACCCGCAACCGTGGACAGGGTCGGCATCAATGATGAGGAGAAAACCGCTATGGTCATAGCCGATGACCAGCAATTGTCTTTGGCCATAGGAAAAAGGGGCCAGAACATAAAGCTGGCGACAAAGCTGACCAATTGGGAAATAGAGATATTGAGCGAGACCGAGTACGCAAAAATAAAATTGGAAGAGACCGACAAATCCCTCGATAAAGCCTTGTTGGAGACAAAGCAAGCAAAGAGTAATGGGTTATGACCTTGCATCTCCGATCCAGTATGTAAAGGGAGTCGGGCCCCAAAGGGCCCGATACCTTGCCCGCCTCGAAATAAACAATGTCAGAGATGCACTGTTTCACCTGCCTTACAGATACGAGGACAGAAGCTCGTTAATAAAGATATCTCAGCTTGCCGCCGCTCTGGCCGATGCGCGGATGATTACTGTGGCCGGAAAAGTCCTGAGTGCCGAGGTTGTCACCCCCAA
This sequence comes from Nitrospirota bacterium, assembly GCA_015233655.1. Lineage (GTDB taxonomy): Bacteria > Nitrospirota > Thermodesulfovibrionia > Thermodesulfovibrionales > Dissulfurispiraceae > JADFXI01. The sequence continues at coordinate 1,358 of JADFXI010000169.1, forward strand.
TCCAAGAGGCCCCCGTCGCGGCGGGCTGCGTATTTTCGAACTGCTCCTTAACGACGGCAGCGGCTCCTTAAGGGCAAAATGGTTTAACCAGGCGTACCTGAAGAAACATTTCAAGCCTGGCCAGGATGTCGTTTTATACGGCGTGGTCAAGAATAATTATTGGGGCACCGGCCTCGAGATGACCAATCCCGAATACGAGATCATGGACGATGGCGATGACGACACCACGCATCCGTCATCAGACCAAATACATACCGGGCGCATAGTGCCTGTTTATCACCTGACTGAAGGCATATCTCAAAAGCAGCTCAGAAGTGTCATGTATACAATAATCAGCAGCGTAGTCTCTTCTGTTAGAGACACCATGCCGCATGAAATCATTTCGAGATACCACCTCCCCGGTCTGAGCGAGAGTATGGCAAATGTCCATTTCCCGGGACCCGGTATTGCTCTTGATTCGCTTAACAGCGGCTCAAGCCCATATCATGAGCGCCTGTCCTTTGATGAGCTTTTCACTTTCCAGGCCGGCCTTGCAATAATAAAAAAGGGAGAGGTCCTTGAAAAGGGCATCTCATTTCATCCAAACGGCAGTCTGGCGGACCGTTTGCGCGCAGATCTGCCCTATACTCTCACCGGGGCCCAGGAGCGCGTATTGAGCGATATACTGAACGATATGAGATCACCGGTTCCCATGAACCGCCTTATTCAGGGCGATGTGGGCTCAGGCAAGACAATAGTTGCTCTCCTTGCGATGCTGGCCGCTGTCGAGTCCGGTTACCAGGCGGCATTGATGGCGCCCACTGAACTGCTGTCCGAACAGCATTATATGAACATTCATCCGCTTGTCGAGAAACTCGGCCTGAAAATCCAGCTGCTGACAGGCAGCAAAAAGAACAAGAACATCGAAACTATTTCATCAGGCGATGCCAATATTGTAGTCGGAACGCATGCTCTTATACAGGAAAGCATTTCATTCAAGAACCTGGGACTCATCGTCATAGATGAACAGCACCGCTTCGGAGTAATGCAGCGGGCCACCCTCCGAAAAAAGGGTGTGAACCCCGACACGCTTATCATGACTGCGACGCCCATTCCGCGCACCCTCGCCCTCACCCTGTACGGGGACCTCGATTACTCCGTCATTGATGAACTCCCTCCTAATCGCAGCCCTGTGATTACGCGTCAGCTTTCCGAGAAACAGAAAGAATATATTTACCAGCTCATGGACGAACAGGTAAAAAAAGGGAGCCAGACATATATTGTCTATCCCGTGATTGAGGAATCGGACAAGACGACCCTGAAAGCCGCCATAACAGGCATGGAGGCCTTGAAGGCGAAATTCCCGCAATACAATATCGGTCTTCTTCATGGCAGAATGAAGCCTGCGGAGAGAGAGGAAGTGATGCGGGAGTTTAAAAAAGGCTCACTGCATATACTCGTCGCGACAACAGTTATAGAGGTCGGCGTGGACGTGCCGAATGCGACGCTCATGGTCATTATACATGCAGAGAGGTTCGGGCTGGCGCAATTGCACCAACTGCGCGGACGCGTGGGCAGAGGCAGCGGCCAGTCGCACTGCATTCTGCTTAACTATGGAGCGGCGGAAGATGCCGCCAAGAGGCTCGCTGTTATGGTCAGGACCAACGATGGTTTTAAAATAGCCGAGGAAGACCTGGCCATCAGGGGACCGGGGGAATTCTTCGGGACGAAACAGTCGGGATTGCCTGACCTGAAAGTTGCGAATATTGTGCGGGATGCCAAGCTGCTGGAGGTTGCGCGCAAAGAAGCCTTCGCCCTGATCGAGAAAGATACGCAACTGCAAAATTATCCTGAGCTGAGACGCTCCATAGAGGACTTCTGGGGAATGAAACTGGACCTTTTCAAAACCGCCTGAGAGCGAGGAACGACTTGTGGTACTATAGTGCAATGCAATCGAAAGATACGGCACATGCTATGTTTCGGCGGGCTTTATGAATAGAATCGTTGCCATGTCCATAAGGTCCCAGCTGTTTCTTATAGCTCTGATTGTGGCTATCCCTGCGGCATGCATCATTATCTTTTCAGGAATCAACCTCAGAAATGAGGCTATGAGCGAGGCCCGCATACAGACCCAGAAAGTGGCCGATCGAATTGCGTCAGATCAGCACAATCTGGTCGTCGCCGCGCAGCAGCTGCTGACGGCACTGGCCCAACTGCCGGATGTAACAAGTCATAATGCCGTCGGAATTCAACCGATATTAAGTGAAATTCTCAAATTAAACCCCCAATACGCGAACATATTCATAGCCGATAATGCGGGCTATGTCTGGACCCAGGGCGCTCAGGCAAAACCTGTTAATGTAACTGACAGAAGGTATTTTATGAATGCGCTTGCGAGCGGACAATTCTCATCCGGCGAATATATTATCAGCAAGGCCATAAAAAAACCGGTTCTGAATTTTGCATCTCCGCTTAAAGATAAAAAGGGGGAATTTATCGGGGTCATCGGTGTCGCTTTTAATCTGGATTATTACGGACGGACAATGGAAAAGTTGGAAGTACCGCACAGGATGAACTTCTTATTGGTCGACCATAGAGGAACTGTATTGTTCAGGTCCATTAACGCTGCTCAAATCGCAGGGAACCAGGACAGGCCGGAACTTTTCATGCATATGCAAAGCAAGACCGATGGCGATACTTTCATAGATCGTGGTAACGACGGCGTAAAAAGGTTCATGACTTTTCGTAAATTGAGCCTTAAGGGAGAAGCCCTCCCGTACATGTATATTCGGGTCGGGATTCCGGTCGACATGGTCCTTTCGGAAGCCAACATGGCCCTCATGTACAGCTTGATACTCTTCACGCTATTTTTAATGTCGGCTTTTTTTCTGTCGGGTCTTATAGGTAAACGTTCCATAGCGGACCGTCTCGCTTTATTGAAGATGGCCTCCAAAAGATTGGCCGACGGCGACCTGCAGACAAGGGCTTCAGATCTTGTATCCGGAGGTGAACTGGGAGAGCTTGCCCTGGCATTTGACGGCATGGCTGAACAGATAGCCTTACGGGAACTCTCTCTCTTCGATAAGACCGCAGAGCAGGATACGATTCTCCAGAACGCTATTGTCGGGGTCGCGTTCGTGAAAGAACGAAGGTTCAGCAGGGTAAACCGCAAGATGGAACAGATGTTCGGATATGACCGGAATGAAATGGACCAGTTGAGCACCGAACTGATATACCCTTCCCACGAAGCCTTTGAACAGGCCGGAAAGGCGGCGTATGCTTCGCTTGCTGAAGGCAAGGCTTACTTCCTGGAGCTGACGATGAAACGAAAGGACGGCTCGTGTTTTTGGGCCAGTCTGTCCGGACAGGCGGTTGACCGATCAGAAATAGGTAAAGGGTCGATCTGGATCTTGCAGGACATAACCAAACGCAAGAGGGCGGAGGAGGAGCTGCATAAAAGTGAGGAGCGTTACCGTGAGCTTGTAGAGAACGCCAACAGCATCATCCTTCGATGGGACATGCAAGGCAACATTACCTTTTTAAATGAGTACGGCCTCAATTTTTTTGGATATACCGAAGCTGAAATCATAGGCAAAAATGTGATGGGAACAATTGTGCCTAAAGCCGCCCGGGATGGAGCTGATCTCGAAAGAATGATTGAGGGCATTTGCCTGCATCCTGCAGCATACGAAAAAAACGAGAATGAAAATATCTGTAAGGACGGCAGACGGGTCTTTATCAACTGGTCCAATAAACCGATCCATAATGTATCCGGCGACTATATAGGGATCCTCTCTGTCGGAAACGACGTAACTTACAGACGGCAAATCGAGTCACAATTACAGAAATCACTGACGGAAAAGGAGACGCTCCTCAGAGAACTTTACCACA
>JADFXI010000016.1 GCA_015233655.1 Nitrospirota bacterium
TTGCTTCGCGGCGGCTTGGCGGACTTTCTCCTGAAGAAGCCCTGGCTTCCCCTTGCTACGCCTCCTTCTTTCGGCATATTCCATGCTTTACTTTCTACTGTACTCGTCACCGGATTGGGCCTGGCCGTGGCTATTCCACTCGGGATAGGGACAGGGCTCTTTATTGCTGAAGTCGCCCCGGCCCTGGTGAGGCAGATATTGCAGCCTGCCCTCGAAATATTGGCCGGCATACCTGCTGTTGTCTACGGTTTCTTCGGATATGTGACATTGGTAAAGAACTTCGAGCAATGGTTCGATATGCCGACCGGCGAGTGCATCCTTGCGGCAGGCATCATCCTCGGACTCATGGTCCTCCCCTTTATTGCGAGCACTGCTGCCGAATCCTTCGGAAGCGTTGCGCAGGAACTGCGGGATTCTGCCTTCTCATTGGGGGTCACCCGTTTTTTTTTAGTGCGCAGGATTATATTCAGGAAAGCGCTGCCCGGCCTTTTCGCAGCAGTGGCCCTTGGGCTTGCGCGGGCGCTGGGGGAGACGCTTGCCGTGCTGATGCTGGCCGGTAATTCCGCTGCAGTGCCGCATTCCCTGCTCGACCGCGGTCAGCCGATTACGGCCCTCCTGGCAACTGAACTCGGAGAGACAGCCTTGCATTCGGACAAATACCACGCCCTTTACACCGCCGGTCTGTTCCTCATGGCAGCGGTTCTTTGCATCAATGTTATCATCTGGTACTTGAAGGGCCGGATACTGGCGAACACCCATGCATAACATGGCCCTTTCAGCGTCTGTTGTCCCAGAAATGTCCAAAACATACCGGCGCTCACGTTTCATCAACTCTACTTTTGAAACACTCTTATGGGCGTGCGGACTGGCTGCTTTTCTGCTTCCCGTTGCCATTGCAGGCTATCTTGTGGCTGAGGGGGCCGGCGCGATCTCATTGTCTTTCATCACCGACTTTCCCAGGGGCATGCCGCTTGGCACAAAAGGCGGCATCATGCCTGCCATAGAGGGTTCACTCGGACTGGCTGCCATAGGACTGGCCTTGGCCTTGCCCTTTGCCCTCGGAGGAGGCATCTACCTGTCGGAGTACGGACGTGGACAATGGATTTCTTCTGTCATACGTTTCCTGGTGGAAAACCTTGCGGCAATTCCCGCCATTATTTATGGGCTATTCGGGTATGCCTTCCTGGTGGTCTTTTTGAAGTTTGGTATATCGCTGATTTCCGGGGGGATAGTCCTTGCCCTCATCATGTTCCCCATAATTCTGATTTCGGTCCAGGAGGCGCTCCGCTCCGCAGATGACGTTTGCCGTGAGTCAGGTCTATGCCTCGGCGTAACCAGGGCATATATGATTCGCAGGGTCCTTCTGCCGCGGGCGTGGCCCCGGATCATTGCCGGGGTGGTCCTTGCAGTCGGACACGCAGTGGGGTCCGCAGCGCCTGTGTTATTCACCGCCAGCGTCTATTTCTCAAAAGGAGGACTGCGTCTAAAAGAGCCGGTCATGACGCTCCCTACCCACCTGTACAACCTCGTCTCGGAAGCGGTCTCGTTCGAGCAGGCATACGGCACAGCGCTCGTTCTGATAATGGGGCTGCTGCTGTTTAATTCAAGCGCCATGCTGCTGCGCAGAATGGGAGGCAGTGAAAATAAATGAATAGTTCGCTCACGATGACTTTGCCGGGTGAGTCCCAGGCAGCATCTGCTGATGCAAAGACGGCACAATATTCTGCGCCAGCCTTCGGGTCTGTTCTAAAAGTGCAGAATCTGGATGTTGCCATTAACGGAAGGGCCACTCTTTCAGGGGTGGGCATTTCAGCTCACGAGCATGAAGTGTCCGCGGTAATCGGTCCCTCCGGGTCCGGAAAATCGACGCTGCTGAAGGTGCTTAACAGGACGCTGGAACTTACGCCGGGCGCGAAGGTAGTGAAGGGGGATGTCCTTTTCAAGGGCGAGGCCCTCTACGGCAGCGGAACCGACGCACAGCTTGTGCGCAAAAGGATCTGCATGGTCCACCAGAAACCGGTGGCATTTCCGATGTCCATCAGGGAGAACGTCCTCTTCGGCATACGCTTCCACCGTCTCTGGAATGGACGATCTGGAGAGGAAATAGTCCAGACATATCTTGAGCGTGCCGGACTCTGGAATGAAGTGAAAGACCGCCTCCGCGAACAAGCGTCCCGCCTTTCAGTTGGGCAGTTGCAGAGACTTTGCATTGCGCGGGCGCTTGCGAATGGTCCTGAAGCCCTGCTCATGGACGAGCCGTGTTCGGCCCTTGATCCGCTCTCAACGGCAAAAATCGAAGAACTGGTCTTTGCCCTCAAACAGGACCTCCCGGTCATAATTGTTACGCACAACCTGGCGCAGGCGCGCCGTATCTCAAACCGCTCCCTTTTCATCAGCGGTGGAAGGTCTCTTGAAGAGGGACCCACGGAACAGCTCTTCACTGACCCGCGAAATGAGCAGGTACGGGACTTCATCACAGGGAGGATCGGATAACATTATGGACGGGGCAGATATGCAGCGTACCGTTATTTGCATGTATGATGGTTTCGGATTTGATTATTTCGAGGAAAGCCCATTGCCTGTTATGAAACGCATGGCACGGGAGGGCTTTCATAAAAAGGGAAAGGCGATTTTTCCTACCCTGACCAACGCAAATAATATCTCTATTATATGCGCCTCGTGGCCCGAAAAGCACGGCGTTACCACTAACTGTTTTTTCGATGAGGCAACCAACACCGCACGCTTTCTCGAAGATGCGGACCTCATTCTCGTGCCGACCATATTCAGGAGGTTTCGCTCAAAAGGGGTCCGCTCCGCCCTGCTGACCTGCAAGGACAAGACGCTGAAACTGGTTGGCCGCGACACTGATTTCGCAGTAGCTGCTGAAGCGCCCTCTGCCGACATCGTTGCCAGATACGGGGCCCCGCCCCCCATGTACAGTGCCGAGGTGAACTACTGGCTCTGGACGATCGCCCTGGACATCCTCAGTAACCGTCCTGACATAGGGCTTATTTATGTTCATACTACGGACTATCCCATGCACAAGTGGGCGGCGCAGGACCCGCGTTCCCTCGAACACATGGCCAGGCTCGATGAATTGCTTGGGGCTGCGTCCTCTGTGTCACCTGATACCAATTTCCTTATCACTGCGGACCACGGCATGAACCCAAAGCGGAAATGTATCGATCTGCGAAAAACTTGCGCTCTGGGAGGCATTGACCTCCGGTTTTCGGTTTCCCCGGTAGCCGACCGTTTGCTTGAGCATCATCGCGGGTTCGGAGGTGTCTCTTACGTGTACCTTCGTTCCGAGAAAGAACTTCCTGCTGTCCGGGACTTTCTTGCCAAGGTGCCGGGTGTGGACAAGACATTGACGCGGCATGAGGCGGCCGGCCTGTATCACCTGATGCCTGAGAGGGTTGGGGACATAATAGTGCTGGCTGATAAAGAGACCGTTTTTGGCGACCTGCCTGAGGCCGAGGAAGAATTGGCCCGGGGATACCGGAACCACGGCTCACTTTATGAGCAGGACATCCCGCTTATTGCTTACGGATTTGCGGGCAACGGCCCTGACCCGGAAGAAATGCATATGAATTTCGATCTCACACAGTGGCTTTGCAGCACATATTTGTAAAAGGAGGCGATTGCCTAAAACATGACTACACAAAGACTTGTCGTGGCTCTATTGGATGGACTAGGAGTAGATTGCTTTACAGGCAGCCCCATGCCGGCGCTTAAAGCGATGGCCGGCAAGGGATTTTATAAACAGGTGAAAGCGGTCACCCCCACTGTTACTAATGTAAACAATGTTTCTGTTTGCTGCGGCGCCTGGCCGGATGAGCACGGTATTTCGGCCAACTCGTACTTTGATGCAGCATCAGGACAAGCGGCATACATGAACTCGGCTGATATGGTCCGTGTGGAAACTTTATTCCAGCGGGCTCTGAAACAGGGGACAAGCGGCGCCCTGCTCACTTCCAAGAAAAAGACAGTGGAACTTTTTCATAAGGACACCGTGCTCTCCGTTGCCGCTGAAGCGGCCCCTACTGAGTTTGTCGAGCGATACGGAGCTCCGCCGGACATCTATTCAGCGGAGATCAATTACTGGCTTTGGACAGTTGCTGCAGATATTTTGAAATCACGTCCTGATATAGGGGTCCTGTATGTGCATACCACTGACTACCCCATGCACCGTTGGTCGCCGGAGGAACAGGGGTCCCTGGACCATTTATCAAGGCTTGACACCCTTATCGAGGAAGCAACGGCCGCAGCTCCGGATGCCGCCCTGTTCGCTGTTGCGGACCACGGCATGAACAGAAAAACTCGTTGTTGGGATCTGGCGCGGGTTTGTGCATCGCGCGGCGTATCTCTGCGCTTTGCCCTTTCTCCGGAACGCGACTACTATATAGTGCATCACCGGAACTTTGCCGGTTCCTGCTGGCTGTGGCTGCGGGACCCATCCGATAGGAGCGCCGTGGAAACAATCTGCCGCGGCCTCGAAGGGGTGGAAGATGTAATTACCAGGGAAGAAGCGATGCGCCGTTTCAGACTTCCCGGCGATTACATAGGCGACCTCATGGTACTGGGAGACAAGGACACCGTTTTCGGAGACATGGAGAGAGAGCGTGAAGACCTCCCGCCAGCATTTCGCGCCCACGGGTCGCTGCACGAGTCGGATGTGCCCCTGCTCATACATGGCTGGCAGAATCCTCTTCCTGAAAGTGAGTATTTCACCCATAATCTGCACCTGACCAGCTTTCTCTTTTGATATTCAATATTTGCAGAGGGTGTTTCACGCTGAAGTGAAAATCCGCTGTCTCAGTGGATATTTTTGAGAGCGAATTCGGGGATGCGTCAGGCTTGACTTATTTCTGTTGAGCGTGTTATTAATTAAAGGCTTTGCCCGGTGAAAAACTTTTTTTGTTGTTAAGGCAATACGATTTGCCGGGTAAATTGGCTAGGGAGGGGTCATCTATGTCACTTGCGACATTCAGGGGAGGAATTCATCCGCCTGACAAGAAAGAACTTTCCAAAGATAAGGTAATTACCCCTGCAAGACAGCCCAAAAAAGTTGTAATCCCCCTCTCTCAACATATCGGAGCCCCTTGTAAGCTGGCGGTCAGTATCGGACAGGAAGTTAAGAAAGGGCAGGTAATCGGAAGCCCTGAGGGTTTTGTGTCTGCTCCTGTTCATGCATCGGTGTCTGGAAAGGTCCTGGCAATAGGCGAGTTTCCTCTGCCTGCCGGCAAAATGACAACCTGCGTTGTTATCGAAAACGATGGCAAAGAGGAATGGGCGACCCTGAAAGATAATCCCGATTACGCAAAATTGTCCCCTGAAGATTTGAAAACCAAGGTCAAGGACGCAGGCATTGTCGGCATGGGAGGCGCTGCATTTCCTGCCCACGTAAAGTTGTCACCTCCGAAAGAAAAACCTATAGATGTAGTTATTCTCAATGGCGCCGAATGCGAGCCTTATCTTACTGCCGACTACAGGCTCATGCTCGAGCGTCCGGGCGACATTGTTGAAGGGCTCAAAGTTCTTATGAAGATAGTAAATGTCGCCAAAGGCGTTATCGGAATTGAAAACAATAAGCCCGATGCCATAAAGATAATGGAGCAGGCAGTCTCGGGCGAACCGAATATCTCGGTATGCCCCCTTGAGGTGAAGTACCCGCAGGGGGCTGAAAAAATGCTTATTAAGGCAGCTGTCGGCAGGGAGGTGCCTGCCAGGGGTCTTCCCATGGATGTCGGCGTAGTCGTACAGAATATCGGCACTGCCGTCGCAGTTTATGAAGCTGCCCGGTACGGGAAACCTCTTATAGAACGTGTTGTTACGGTAACGGGAGAGGGCATCATGCAGCCCGCGAATCTAATCGTTAAGATGGGCACCCTTGTGAAGGACCTTATAGATGAATGTGGAGGTTTCAAATCCGAGGCCGCCAAGATCATATCCGGCGGGCCTATGATGGGATTTTCGATATATTCTCTCGATGTTCCGGTAACCAAGGGTACATCCGGCATTCTGGTACTGCCTGAAGAAGGGGTCCTGCATGCCGAAGATTTTGGCCCATGCATACGCTGCGGCAGGTGTATCGAGATCTGTCCCATGGGTCTCATGCCTTCCATGTTGAGCGTGCTGTCTGAAAAAGGGTTCTATGAAGAAGCTAAGGAGTATGACCTTTTTGATTGTTTTGAATGCGGTTCATGCACATATGTCTGTCCTTCAAAGAGGCCGATTGTCCAGTTGGTACGTCTTGCCAAATCTCAGGTGAAACCATAAAGACCGGGTAAATAGATATGGAAAAAACTCAGAAAGAACACCAAATAACCGTCTCAGTGAGTCCCCACATAAAAAGTGAGGAGACGACCAGCAGGATTATGTGGAGCGTCAGCGCGTCACTGCTGCCTGCTGCGGCGATGGGGGTTTATTTCTTCGGCCCCAAAGCGGCGCTGAACCTAGCCCTCTGCATCATCTCCGCTCTTTTGTCGGAATATGCTTTTCAGAAGATGCTGAACAGAAAAATTACGGTGAATGACGGCAGCGCTTTTCTGACAGGTCTATTGCTTGGCATGAACCTTCCAGCGTCGGTGCCGGTATACATTCCCATTATCGGGTCTTTTGTTGCGATCATGATAACCAAGCAGCTTTTTGGAGGCTTGGGGTTCAATGTTTTTAATCCGGCATTAATCGGCAGGGCTTTCCTGCTTATCTCGTTTCCAAAACTAATGACGATCTGGACAGAGCCGACAGCCGCTTTTGTGCGCCTTGATGCCAAGACAACTGCTACCCCGCTGGGTATCCTGAAAGAAGAGGGTGTCAGCAAGCTGATGGAAGTATTTGGTGACAAGATCAATCTTTATACGCAGCTTTTTGTCGGACACAGGGCAGGCTCCATAGGTGAGACATCAGTAATCGCCCTTCTCCTGGGAGCGGCGTTCCTTCTGTATCGCGGATATATATCCTGGGAAATACCGGTGTCGTTCCTGGGCACAGCCGCACTGCTGGCATGGGTGTTCGGAACAAAAGGCGCCCTCTTTGCAGGCGACCCGCTGGTGCATCTTCTGAGCGGCGGAATGGTCCTGGGAGCCTTTTTTATGGCAACGGATTATGTCACTTGTCCTTCCATAAAGAAAGGACAAATACTATTCGGAATCGGTTGCGGTTTTCTGACCATGCTCATAAGGCTTAAAGGCGGATATCCGGAAGGGGTCATGTTCGCCATCCTTATAATGAACTGTTTTTCACCTCTTATTGACCGGGGTTTCAGGACCAAGGTTTTTGGCGCCCGGAAGCTTGCGACAGCAAAGGAAATCAAGAAATGACAGGCAAGGACATAATTAAGATAACCCTGAACCTGGTGATTGTCTATCTTGTCGGAGGATTGATTCTTGCAGGCATATACGCCAAGACATCTCCTATCATCTTCAAGAATAATGAAAACGCAAAGAAACAGGCGCTCAAATCGCTGATGCCGGAAGCTGATGACATAAGAAAAGTCGGAGACTGGACCATTCACGAAAAACAGGCGGAATATTATGTTGCCAAAAAAGGGGACAATGTAATCGGCTACGTTGTCCAGTCTTTTGGAAAGGGATATTCGAGTTATATCAATACGCTGATCGCTGTGGACAAGAATTTCAAGGTGCTGAAGATCAGCATTCTCAGTCATGCGGAGACGCCGGGCCTCGGTGATGAAATCATGACGGATACTTTCCAGACTCAATTTAAAGGAAAAGACTTTAACCACCTTAAGGTACTGAAGACCGACACTACTGAGTACATACAGGCCATCTCGGGCGCCACTATATCGAGCCGCGCTGTGACCGAGGACGCTGTGAAGAACGGCGTGGACCAGCTTGTCAAGACATTCAACAGCGGCAACCCCACCACCGAGGCAACCAAGACAGAAGGAGGTTCTGCCCATGGCACAAACTAATAGTTTAGGCTTCTGGGAAGCGGTCAGGAACGGTGTTGTAAAGGACAATACCATTTTCAAGCTTGCACTCAGCCTGTGTCCTTCCATAGCGGTGACTAACAGCCTGAAAAACGGCGTTTATATGGGTGTTGCAGTCCTTTTTGTCCAGACCATGGTAAACATAACCATTTCAGCTATGCGTAAGGTGATTCATCCTAAAGTGAGATTGCCGATCTTCATGCTGGTAATTTCCGGCTGGGTCACTGTGGTCAATATGATTATAGCAGCAATTGCTCCGGATGTTTACAAAGAGGTGGGTCTATACTTACAACTCATAGTGGCCTTTGCCTCCATTCTTGCCAGGGCAGAGATGTTTGCGAGTAAAAACACTATGGTGCCTTCAATGTATGACGGTATTGGAATGGGGCTTGGTTTTCTGTTCGCCCTCACTGTAATTAGTTTCTTCCGTGAACTCGTTGGTAAGGGTGCGCTGTGGGGGCACGCTTTAATTAATGCAAAGCCTTTGTTAATTCTGGTTCTTCCTGCCGGCGGCTTCCTGGCAGTGGGTCTCCTTATGGCCCTCTTCAACTGGATAGACACCCGCTATTTGAAGAGCAAGACAGCAGGTCACTAAAGGGGGGGCGAAAAAAATGGAAAGTGAATTCACAAAAATTTTTGAGCTTGTAATCGCAGCATCGTTAATAAATAATTTTGTCTTTACCAAATTTCTGGGTCTCTGCATTTTCTTCGGTGTTTCGAAGAGGATGGAGACAGCCGTCGGCATGAGTATTACCTTTACAGCTGTAATGATGATCGGCGCAGCGGTCAGCTGGATTGTCTTTAACTTCATAATGGTGCCTCTTGATATTACATTCCTGCAGATAATAGTGTTTATCGGCATCATCGCAGGCCTGGTGCAGGCTTCCGATACTATAATGAGGAAAGTGGCCCCGGCGCTCTATTATAAACTCGGCATTTATCTGGCACTTATCTCGACAAACTGCATAATCCTGGCGGTGCCGTTAGAGAATGCCAAGGAGCACTTTACTTTCATTCAAAGCCTTGCTTTCGGACTCGGCTCGGGGATAGGCTTTGCTCTAGCCCTTATCATTATGGCCAGCATACGGGAAAAGCTGGAGTTGGCCGACGTGCCTGTCCCTTTCAGGGGATTGCCCATGGCTTTTGTCGTTACAGGACTTATTGCGCTGGCGTTTACCGGTTTCTCGGGATTGATAACTCTGTGATAGTGCGGGCTGCGTAGCTACAGAGAAAAAAATATATTGTTTTTTGGTTCTGTCTGGAGGTAGCAAAATATGTACGAGATGCAGAAGATAATCGCTGATATTTTGGGAGTTTTTCAGCTTTTTGATATATCCCACTATCTTATTCCTCATGTGGGGGTCGGTGGGGCGGTGGAAGCCAAGGAGCATGTCGATATCGTCCCACTGATAAAATTCACGCTTATCTTCCTCGCGGGTGTCGGCGCTATTTTCGGTCTTGGGCTGGCCCTGGCTGCCAAGCGTTTTGCCGTTAAGATTGATCCGAGGGTGGAACAGGTCAAAGATGTCCTGGCGCATGCGCATTGCGGGGCTTGCGGGTTTGCGGGCTGTGAGCAGTATGCCGAGGCTGTTGTCAATAATAAGGATGTTTCTCCAAACCTCTGCATACCGGCAGGATCAAAAGGGGCGGAGGCGGTGGCGTTGATCACCGGCAAGAAGACAAAAGAGACAGAGAGTGCGCGGGATGGCGTCACTCTTCATTTTTTTACCGTTTTCACCGGAACATACCCATGGTCCACAACTACTTTCTGCCCTTCTGCAAGCATATAGTCAATGAACATTTGCACCGCCGGATCAGGCGTGTCCTTCACAAGCAGGAGCAATGGCCTGGTGAGCCGGTATTTGCCGTTAATGACATTCTCGTTTGACGGGGCAACTCCTTCAAATTTGAGCACTTTGAGCTGGGGGTTCTCAAGTGCGATCACTGATGAGATATAAGCTATGGCGCTTGTATTGGTTTCGAGTTTTTTCAGGTTAACGCCCTGCGAGGGGACCTGGACAGCCGAGGGCGTGAATGTTCTCTCCTTCAGGATTTCTCGTTGCATTATCTCGGTGGACCCTCCGGCTGCATCACGCATCTGCACAAGGATCGGCTTGCCTGGGAGGGCAGCATCGATGTCACGGAATGTCTTTGCCTCACCTGAATAGATGCGTGCTACTTCTTCTTTCGTGAGGTTGCTGCGTTTGGCAAGTGGATTTCTTTTGTTGACGGCAAACGCAATGCAATCCTTGCTTACCAGAAACTCCTTGTGGTTGCCTAGCTGGGCCTTTTCCTTTTCCTCAATGTCCCGGGAGGCCATGCCTATATGGTTAGTGCCGTCTATGACAGACCTTACGCCGAAGCCGGAGCCGCCACCTGTCACATATATAATAACGGGCACTGCAGGCAGCGAATGGTCGATCTTGTCCCATGTCTTGTATTTCTCCATGAATTGCGTGGCAGCATCGGCAATCACAGGCAGCAGCGTTGTTGACCCGCCGATGCGAATAACGCCGTCGAAATTTTTAGTCTCCTGAGCGCCAAGGCCGGGGTCAGCCGATAAGAACAATAATGAAACAAGAAAAAGCATTGCAAATATTTTTTCCATCGCACAGCCTCCTGACGCGTATAATCATTTAGGATTCAAGTGTGTAATTATGTCATAACAATGTTAAGCCAAAGTTAAGGCAATGTTACATTCACGTTACGGAGTCATCCTCAGGAGAAGAAATGCGACAATATTACAGCAGGGTCAGATAGCGACCAGGAGATTTTTTATGACTTCCATCCATACTCTCCAATGAGGGGAACGAAAATGCATGGGGTATGAAACTCCTCTACGAGCACTCCCTTTTTCTTGCGTCCTTTGACAACGACCTGGGACATTCGATCACCCACAGGGCCCACGATTATTCCGTCTTCTCTTAACTGATTTATTATTACTACAGGCAATTCAGGCGCAGCGGCAGTAATAATTATCCTGTCAAACGGCGACTTATCCTCCAGTCCACGGGAACCGTCACCCGTCACTACAAAAACATTATTATATCCGAGGTCCTCAAGCCGGGCGCGGGCTTTGTCGGCCAGGACGGGTATTCTTTCTATTGTGTACACCTCCCTTGCAAGCTCTGACAGAACAGCTGCCTGGTATCCGGAGCCTGTCCCAATCTCGAGCACTTTTTCGTCTCCGGACATCGCCAGCAGTTCTGTCATAACGGCAACCATATAAGGCTGAGATATAGTCTGTCCTTCACCGATGGGAAGCGCAATGTCGTCATAGGAGCTGCCCAACATCGCCTCAGGTACGAATTTGTGACGCTGCACTTTCTTCATCGCTTCGAGGACACGACTGTCCCTGATTCCCCGCGTAAGAAGCTGTGTTTCGACCATCATTTCTCTTAGCAGCGCATAGTCCATTGCTTACCTTTGCCTTCTTATAACTTCCCGTGCCGCTATCACGCCCGAGGCCGACGCCTGTATCAGTCCCCTGCTGACACCGGCCCCGTCTCCTATCGCAAACAAGTCATGTATCTCGGTTTCGAGACAGTTTGTCAGCCTGAGCTGCATTGAATAATATTTTACTTCCACCCCATAGAGCAGCGTATGCCTGGAATTAACTCCCGGTGCTACCCTGTCCATGACCTCAAGCATCTCCAGAATATTTGATAAATAACGGTAAGGAAGCACAAAACTTAGATCACCTGGGGTCGAATCAGTCAATGTAGGCTCTACTATTCCCCTGGCTATCCTTTCAGGCGTAGAGCGTCGGCCTTTAATCAGATCGCCCAACCGCTGCACTATGACCCCCCCGCCCAGAAAGTTGGCAAGCCGCGCAATATACATGCCGTAGGATATCGGCTCATCAAAGGGTTCTGTAAAAAAAGTGCTCGAAAGGATAGCGAAGTTCGTGTTATTTGTTCTTTTAGCTGAATAGCTGTGGCCGTTTACGGTCCATATGCCTTTAATATGCTCTTTAACCACTTCACCATATGGATTCACGCAAAAAGTCCTGACTCTGTCATCAAATTTCTTTGAATAAAAAACCAGTTTGGGCTCATAAGTCACGCGCGTAAGCGGTTCGAGCACTGAAGCAGGCACTTCCACCCTGACCCCGATATCCACAGGGTTCTTAAGCAGGGTAAGTCTGAGTCTCCTGGATTCTGTCTCGAGCCATCTTGAAGAGGCCCGTCCCGGCGCCAGGATTACAAAGTCCGCCCGTATTTCGAGGCCGTCCCTCAGTTTAACTCCAACAACCTTCTTCTTATCGACAATTATCCTTTGCACAACCTTCTCAAATATGGTATCCGCCTTTCCATCGATGGCTTTTCTCATGTTAGATAACACGTCCCTGCACTTGTCTGTTCCGATGTGACGTATTTGAGAAGGGATAAACGTCATGTCGTTCCTGGCCGCAAGATTCTTTATTCCATTAACTGCATGGGTGTCGCTTCCATGCAGTTCTACGGGAGCGCCGTAATGGACATACAGGCCATCGACATAATCAATGAGCGCTTGAAGCTCGGCAGTCTCAATATAACGCGTGAGAAACCCGCCTATTTCCGGTGAGAGGGTCAGCTTACCGTCGCTATAAGCCCCTGCGCCACCCCAGCCGCTTACGAGTTCGCATTCCGGGCATGACATACACGCTTGTCCCTTCTTTGTGTTCATGGGACAGTGGCGGCGGTCAATGTCTTTGCCCTGTTCTATTATCAGTATTTTAAGATGGGGGGCATTGGCTATGAGTTCAAGAGCGCAAAAAATCCCTGCAGGCCCTGAACCGACAATTATCACATTATAGTCCATAGACTCCTCGTCACATCTTCATCTGCCAATTATTTCTCAGATACTCAAGCGCGGCATGATTGGTGAGGTCCAGATGGACGGGCGTCACAGACACGTACCCTTCGAGCACTGCCTGTATGTCCATATCCTCTCCCTGCTCCCAGTATGGCTTGCCTCCGCCGATCCAGTAATGCTTGTCGCCCCACGGTGAAAAGACTTCCTGAATGGCGTTATCATAAACACGCTTGCCCTGCCTCGTGATCCTCATGCCCTTGATGGATTCCAGCTTCGGAACATTCGGAACATTAACGTTCAGCAGGGTGTCGTAAGGCAGAGACTTGTCAAGTATATACCTGCCGACTTCAACAGCATAATGCATGGCAGCATCATAATGGTAAGGCCTGTCGCCGATGACCGAAACAGCAAAAGACGGAACACTTAAAATAGTCCCCTCCATCGCTGCCGATACAGTGCCGGAATAGGTTATATCATCACCCAGATTTGCACCCCTGTTAATGCCTGAAGCGATAAGGTCAGGTCTCCGTGGCAATAATTTATGCACAGCCAACGCAACGCAATCGGTCGGCGTACCGTTCACGCTATAGACATTTTCGCGCAGTTCCTCCGCTTTCAGCGGCCGGTGCAGTGTGAGGGAATGTCCCACGGCGCTCCGCTCCCTGTCGGGAGCAACAATATATGCTTCGCCCAGTTCCTTCATTGCCTTAAATAAGGCGATGATGCCGGGGGAATGCACGCCGTCATCGTTAGTGACAAGAATCAGTGGCTGCATGGATTGTATTTAAATACTACTACAAAGCTGCGCTTCATTGTGGCTTTATGTCTCCTTCCTGAATTCCTGCATGGCTTCACTGTAGACCTCATCCACGCAGTGAGTGTATTTCGGCGAGAAATGTATTAGTTCGAGATGGTCTGCCCCGGCTTCGCGCGCTATCCGGCCTGACAATGACGCAGTAAGGTGATGGCGCTCATAGGCCCGGTCCCTGTCCCTTTCGAGAAAGTATGCCTCGCAGAAAAGCACATCAGAACCGCTGGCGAATTTCACTACCTTCTCTATGTTTTCATCGGATGGTGCGATGTCGGTTACATATGAAATCTTCTGCCCCCTGGTAATTCGTGCAATGTCCATAAGTTCAGCCATGCTGTATTGCCTGCCGGCTACTTCAAAGACCGAAGTGCCGGGACCCCCTTCCCTGATAGCTTTTTTAAAGGCCGAGAGCCAGGGCCCGACAGGAAGGCCGCGTTCGACAAGGAGCGCTTTGTCGATGTTGATATGAAATGCCTCTTCAAGCGCATAGGCCATGACAGGTATCTGATGGGATAGCTCCACCCCCTTAATAGTGAAAAGCGGGTCCTCGACTAAAATGCCGTCAAACTCCCTGTCAGCGCCATCAACCCGCTGAAAAGACCGCGAGGCGTGAAAGCTCGCCTGCGACAACAAAGGGCCTTTTACCTCAAACACCTCTATTTCGAGCGGGTAATCTTTAATAAGGTTCCATGTATACCCTCTGAGCTTTCCCTCGACGCAATTTATAATATTCGCAGGGCCGAATATTTTGAGCGGCACCTCTCTTCTCAGGACAGTCCGCAGCAGAATGTCGAACCCGATAAAGTGATCGATGTGAGTATGAGAAACAAAGACTTCCGTAACATCCAGCAGGTTCCCCGGGCTTAATGCGCTGATATCACCCGCGTCAAAAAGCATGGCCCGGTTCTCTCTGATTATACGAATGTAAACGCAAGGATCCCGAAATGGCCCGTTGACTGCAGCAGCATGAAAACTTGGCTTCATAGTGCTATAATTATAACATTTAAAAATAGAGGTAACGTTTAGGGAGCCCGGGACTAAAACAGGCTTCCTTTTTTGATGCTTCTTAATCTAAATTTTTATCTGTTCCTGTAGGAGGACATATGCCTGAATTGAGAAAAGACCCCATTTCCGGACGGTGGGTGATAATATCGATAGAACGCGGGAAAAGGCCTTCGGATTTCATATCCCCTTCTCAAAAAAGGAGGGCGGGCGGGTTCTGTCCGTTTTGTCCAGGCAATGAACATACGACAACACCCGAAATCATATCGTTCAGGCCTGCCAGCACTTCTCCGAATTCACAGGGCTGGACACTCAGGGTTGTGCCCAACAAATTCCCGGCCTTGCAGATACAGGGGGAACTTTCTAAGAAAGGCGAGGGGGTCTTTGATCAGATGAACGGCGTTGGGGCCCACGAAGTTATTATCGAGACCCCGGACCACCAGCTTTCCCTGGCCACTATGCCGCTCAGGGCGGTGGAGGACGTGTTATGGGCCTATTTCTTCAGGCTTTCAGACCTGAAGAAGGACTTCCGCCTGAAGTATGTGCTGATTTTCAAGAATGAGGGAGAAATAGCAGGCTCCTCGCTGGAGCACACCCACAGCCAGCTTATAGCCCTTCCTATCGTGCCGAAGATCGTGAAGGAAGAGATGGACTCTGCCAAGAAATATTACGAGAACAAAGAGCGCTGCATATTCTGCGATATCATCAACCAGGAATTAAGTGCGGACAAACGGGTCATATACGAGAACGACAAATACTTGTCGATTTCTCCTTTTGCGCCGCGGGAGCCCTTTGAGACATGGATCTTGCCAAAGCAGCATGAGTCTAGTTTTTCACCTCCTGACAAGAGTTTTTCGAGCTTTGCCGAGATCCTGCAGCGAACGCTGAGGCAGCTCGACAAAGTGCTCGACTCTCCGCCATACAATTTCATCATACACACTTCTCCATTCAAGGATGAGATCAACGACTACTACCACTGGCATGTGGAAATTATGCCAAAACTAACCAAGACTGCCGGGTTTGAGTGGGGCTCCGGCTTCTATATAAACCCTACACCTCCGGAGGAAGCTACGAAATATATGAAAGAAGCTAAAATATGAGGATAGCCCTCGCGGCTTCTGAGGCCATCCCTTTTTCCAAAACAGGGGGACTCGCTGATGTGGTTGGAACGCTTTTCAAAGAGTATCGTACCATGAAACACGAAGTAACGCTTTTCGTTCCTTTGTATAAAAAAACCGCTGAAATGTTCAGCGATATTATCCGCGACAGCGGCCTTGAGATTGACATACCATTGGCAGGCTCGGTAAGGAGATGCAAAGTGTATACGGCAACAATGGGCAGCCCGGCCGCAAATGTCTATTTCATCGGCAGCGAAGATTATTTCTTCCGGGACGAGTTATATGGCACATCTTCAGGAGATTACCATGATAATGACCAGCGGTTCGTTTTTTTCTCGCGGAGTGTCCTCGAGATATGCAGAAGCCGGAACATTCCTATAGACATCATGCACTGCCACGACTGGCACACAGGCCTCATTCCGTTATACATGAAGACGTTATACAGGCAAGTCCATGCCTTCGAAAAAACTGTGTCGGTATTTACCATTCATAATCTCGGTTACCAGGGCATATTCCCGTCCCAAACTCTCGATATAACCGGTTTAGGCATGTCGGTCTTCAATCCAGAAGGTATTGAATTTTACGGAAAAGTTAATTTTCTGAAGGCAGGTATTGTAAGCGCCGATATTCTAACAACAGTAAGCAAGGCTTATGCTGAAGAAATACTTTCTCCGGAATTCGGATTTGGGCTGGACGGGGCACTCAAGACAAGGGCCTCAGACCTTTTTGGCATAGTCAACGGAATCGACTATACTCAATGGGACCCCTTCACTGATAAGTTCCTGCCGCGCAATTACGACGTATCAAACATTTCAGCAAAGGATTCCTGCAAGAGACACTTAATGGAAAAAACCTCGATGAGAAAAGATGCACCGGGTCCGCTGATGTGTTTCGTAGGGAGGCTGTCATCCCAAAAGGGGCTGGATCTGCTGTCTGATGCTGTGCCCCGTCTTATTGATAAGGGAGCAAAAGTATTGGTTGTAGGCAAAGGGGATGCAAGCTATCAGGCTGAACTCCAGACCTTAAGCGAGCGCTTCAGCGACAGTTTCTTTCTCAATACCGGATTCGATGAACCCTTTGCTCACCTGGCCTATGCCGGTTCGGATTTTTTTTTGATGCCGTCAAGGTACGAACCGTGCGGGCTCGGTCAAATGATCGCCATGAGATACGGCACCATTCCGGTGGCACACCGGACAGGCGGACTTTCAGACACTATAGAGGACGGGAAAACAGGCTTTCTCTTCGGAGAACTCAGCCTGCCGGCGTTTATGCGTGCGGCAAACCGGGCTTTCAAGGCATTCAGCGATAAGCGCTGCTTGCGGAAAATGATTAAAAACGCCATGAGCAAGGATTTTTCATTTAAAAAAGCTGCTAAGGCCTATATTGGAATTTATCAAAATGCCTTACAATTAGAGTAGAGTGTAGAGAGCGGAGCAGTTTGCAATTTTAACGGGAGCATTATGGAAGAAAGCATTAATACAAATGCGCAGGCACTGTTGAAAGATAGCGCCACAGAAGCGCCGCAATGCGTACAGGGTGCTTCAGGCATAGATGCAGACCAGACAAAAGTGCAGCTTAAGAGGCTGTCTGTTATATATGAACTCACAAGGGCTACCATTTCAGCCGATAATTTTAATGAGTTATTGGAGAAGATTTCAGAAGAGACCGCGAAACTCTTTAATGCAAATGGCTGCATAATCCGGCTGAAAGAAGACGGTCTGCTGAAGATCAAGGCCCATTATGGTTTCCCTCCGGAAATGAAGGAGCTATTGACAGTCCGCTTAGGAGAAGGTTTCATTGGGAAAGCCGCTGAAGAGGGAAGAACAATTTTCGCGCAAAGTCCTGAAGATTTCGGCCCCTTAACCGAACATATTGACATGCAAACAGCCCTTTGCACACCGTTAAAAATCGACAATCAGGTGATCGGGACGTTCGGACTCTATGACAAGAAACAGGTTGATAAAGACGGGAAAGAGTCTATTGTCCCATTCACATTGGATGACCAGATTACTCTTGAAGGCTTTTCTTCTATTGCCGCCATCGCCATAGAGAAGTCCATTTTATATGAGAACTCTCTCAGGAAGGAGAAAGAGGCCCTGACAGCAAAACAGCAGGTTGAGGACTTGTGGAACCACCTTCAGGGTTTTATAGAAAATTCCGCTGATGCGATTGTTACGACAGACCTGGAAGGCATAGTCGCATCGTGGAACATCGGCGCTGAGAAGATATACGGCTATTCGCACACTGAAGTTATCGGGAAATACATGCCGTTCGTCCCTGATTTCCTCAATGAAGCTGAAAAAACTTACACGGATCGGGTCGGAAACGGAGAAACCATCAAAGATATCGAGACTGTCAGAAAGACAAAGGACGGCCGGCTCCTCGACGTTAATCTTACGCTTTCACCCATAAAAGACGCCTCAGGGGCGGTTGCAGGCATAAGCGGCATCGCCCGTGACATAACAGAAAAAAAACATATCGAAAAAGACCTGATAAACAAAAACGCGGTGCTCTCAAAGCTGCTGATGATAAGCTCCGCCATGCGCGGCACACTCGAGCTGGACAAACTCTTGAGAATGGTCCTGACTGCTGTCACAATGGGCGACGGCCTTGGGTTTAATCGCGCAATGCTCTTTCTGCTCGACGAGGCGACAAACACATTGAGAGGGGCGATGGGCGTTGGGCCTGCCAGCCATGAAGAGGCATGGGAGATCTGGTCCCGGCTTACCACAGAGCAGAAAAGCCTTAATTCCATTATGGAAGACATCGAGAAGGGCCCTCTCAGAAAAGATTCGTTTATGGACAGACTTTGCTGCGGCGTCGAGGTCTCTTTGGGCAGCGACACTATCCTCACAAAAGCGCTTAAAGAAAAACGGGCCTTCAACGTGACTAATGTGCATGCCGAGCCGCTTTCTGATCCGATACTTATACAGCAGCTCGGCACTTCTGCATACGCTGTACTGCCCCTTATATCAAGGGACAAGGTAATGGGAGTTTTGTGGGTCGACAATATCTTTACAGGCAGGCCCATTTCGGACCTGGACATGGAATTTCTCAAAGGGTTTTCGGACCAAATGGCTTCGGCAGTAGAGAATGCGCGCCTATTCGAGCATGTGGCGCAGGCGGAGCAGGAGCTTGAAAACATTTTTGAGTCGATATCCGACCTTGTGTATTTCAACAGCAATGATTATACGGTTAAAAAGGTAAACAAAGCGGTCCTTGCCAGGATAGGCAAGCCGCCTGAAGAGATTATAGGCAAGAAATGTTATGAGATATTCCACGGTACCAGCGTCCCCTGGTCCAAATGCCCTCACCACAAGACAATTAAAACAGGCAAACCGTTCATAGAGGAACTGGAAGACCCGCATCTGGGAGGGACCTTCCTGGCCTCCAGTTCCCCCATCTTCGATAAAGCAGGGGTGCTTATGGGTACGGTACATATCGTCAGGGACATTTCTGAACTTAAGAAACTCCGCGAAAAGGTCTCTACAGCTGCCCGAATGGCCGCCCTTGGTGAAATGGCGGCAAAAGTGGCCCACGAGATCAGAAACCCGCTGCTGTCCATTGGGGGATTTGCTCGAAGGCTCGAAAAACGGCTTGACAGCGATTTAAAAGAATACGCGAAAATTATTGTCGATGAAGTGAGCCGTCTGGAATGGATCCTCAACGATACTCTTAGCTTCGTCAAAAGCTCGCCTGTCAAGAAGACAGCCTTCGACCTTTGCGAGATCATCGAGCAGATTGTCAATCTGCTTGAACCGGCCGTGCTAATCAGAGGCAATATTCTGACCCGGGAAATTACTGACCCGGTGGTTATACTCGGAGATAAGGACCGGATCAAAGAAGTTCTTCTCAATCTGCTCACAAATGCGAACGAGGCCACAGACAATGGAAATATCACTATAAGGGCCTTGCGCCAGACCACGCTTTCGGAACCCGATCTGCTTGGTCAGGCCACGGAGAGGAATGAGGTGCTTGTCGAAATCGAAGACAACGGATGTGGCATAAAGGAGGACAATCTCAATAGAATTTTTGATCCTTTTTTCACGACACGTCCGAGCGGGACCGGCCTGGGCCTTTCGATAACCAAAAGGATAATTGAAGAACACGGCGGTAAAATCGAGGCTGAAAGCATCTGGGGGACCGGGACCAAATTTAAAATTCACATGCCGTTACAGGAGGGATGATATGAAAATACTCGTTGTTGATGATGAAAAGAACATTCTGAAACTCTACCAGGTTGAGCTTGAAGACGAGGGTTATAACGTAGTCACGGCCAATTCCGGAAGGGAAGGTCTTGAGGTGTTCGAAAGGGAAAATCCTGATATCGTAACTCTGGATATTCTAATGCCTGACCTTGATGGCATCCAGGTCCTTAGGTTGATGAAGGAAAAGAGACCCAATGTTCCTATTATCATGCTGACCGCTTATGATTACAGGGACGATTTTTCGGTTTGGGTATCTGATGCGTATGTAGTAAAATCATCGGACCTGACCAATCTGAAAGCCACCATCAAGCAGTTGATTAAGAAGACAACGGCATAACAAGACAAAAAGCAAAGGGCAAAAGGCTAAAGGCTGTTTTTTATTTTCAACCCTTAGCCATTCGCCCTTTGCCTCCTGCCCCTTTTTGAATCCCATTTGTGCTACAATTTTGTTGACCTGAACATATCTCATGGCTGCTTGCAAAAAGGAGGTGAGAATTTCTTTCCAGTAACGGGACCGCTGTGATTTTGTACCAACATTAAATAGGGGGACTCTGCATGGAAGAAAAAAGTTTAGATGAAGACAAATTAGCTGAAGGGCAGTGCTCCACGCCGCAAACATGCGCCGCGGGGAAAAAAGGCATAAGCGAGGACTGGATGTCCTTGTGGATCGGACTTCTTCTTTTTATTTTATCACTGGGAGTTGCTTTCGGCACAGACCTGTTGGGGTGGGGGATCACAACAGGCGTCTGGACCGACATATCCAAGGCATTGGCTCCCGTCTCGAAGAACTATACTTCAATCGGAGGCATCGCCTCTCTGGGACTTACCTATCTGTTTCTGCTCGTTCTGATGTCTGCGGGGGCCGTCGCACTAAAAGCAGACATAAAAAAGTTCATAATCGGCTTCACTATTGTTTTCTGGATAAGCTATATTTGCTGGATTATCGGCAGTTGGGCAAATATAGCAGTAACGACACCTTCCGATATGAAAAAATTCGGCATCGACTGGTCTCTCAAGTTGACTCCTGAGGCCGGTTTTATAGTGGCCCTTGCCGCCGGTCTGATCGTAGGCAATTTCCTGCCCGGCCTCGCTTCAACCATAAAGGAAGCGGTGAGACCGGAATGGTATATCAAGACAGCTATTGTTATCCTTGGAGGGTTTCTCGGCGTTGTCGCTGCTGAAAAACTGGGACTGGCAACCGCTGTAATGTTCCGAGGACTATGCGCCATTGTCGAGGCCTATTTGATTTACTGGGCCCTGGTATATTTTGTCGCAAGAAAGTATTTCAAATTCAGCAGGGAATGGGCCGCCCCTCTGGCATCAGGCATATCCATATGCGGAGTGTCTGCAGCCATTGCAACAGGCGGCGCGATCAGAGCGAGGCCGGTGGTCCCGATCATGGTCTCATCCCTTGTAGTAGTATTTGCCGTTGTCGAACTCATAGTCCTTCCGTTTCTGGCTGAGAATTTCCTGTGGAAAGAACCGATGGTTGCCGGCGCATGGATGGGCCTCGCGGTAAAAACAGACGGGGCTGCTGTCGCTGCCGGGGCCGTTACCGAGTCGCTTGTCAGGGCCAAGGCGCTGGCGATGGAGGGAGTGAATTACAAGGAAGGCTGGATAATGGGCGCAGCAGCCACGGTAAAAGTGTTTATCGATATCTTCATCGGCGTATGGGCTTTTGTGCTCGCCATAATCTGGTGCTCCGTCATTGAGTGCAAACCTGGTGAAAAAGTGCGTGTCAGGGAGATATGGGACAGGTTTCCCAAATTTGTCATCGGATACGTCATTACTTTCCTGGTCATATTATATATCGGCCTCACCTCTCCGGCGTTTCTCGGCAAGACAAAGGCGGCTATGGGCGAGGGAAATGTCTTTAGAGGCATATTCTTTACCATGACATTTTTCACCATTGGCGTCGTCTCCAACTTTAAAAAACTTTGGGAAGAAGGCATAGGGAAACTGGCTGCAGTCTATCTCTTATGCCTGTTCGGCTTCATAATCTGGATAGGACTTTTCATCTCGTGGTTGTTCTTCCACGGCGTGAAACCGCCGGTCATAACCGGGTAAACAAAAAGGGCCCGCATAAGGAGATATTATGGCTGAAACACCGAAATTATCTGACGAGATCAAAAAAATGGAATACGAACCCCTCTTGCCTATTGAGAAAAAACTGATAATCTGGAGCCTGGGCCTAGGAACAGGACTTATTTTTCTGTTGTACTGGGTAAGTAATACCTTTTTCCCTGGCGGTCATTAGCAGCACCAGAATAGGGACAGCTTGAGCTGTCCCTATTCTTTATTCTTTTCCTGTCTTCGCAAGAGCGCCTTATCAATAGCTTCCACAATAGAGCTTGGAACAAAAGGCTTCTCTATATAATCAAAGGCCCCCAATTTGATGGCTTCAACCGCGGTATTGATAGTCTGGTAGCCGGTTATCATTATCACCTCGGTATCCGGCCACTCTTCCTTAATCTTTTTCAACACCTGCATTCCGTCTATATCAGGCATTTTCAGATCGGTCAGGACAATATCTATGCCGCCTGCCGCCATGATATCAAAACCTTCGGACGCGCTTTTTGTGGTCTGTACCTCATATCCCTCCGGGACGAGGATACGCTGGCAGCTTACCCGGACGATATCTTCGTCATCTATGATCAGCACCCTGCCTTTATTCATGTCTGCCATCGTACAGAGGAAGTCTTATAAGAAAGCTCGTACCTTTTCCCACCTCACTCCTCACAGTAATAGTGCCGTCATGGTCTTGTATAATACCATAACTTACCGCAAGACCCAACCCCGTGCCTTTTCCTACCGGCTTGGTGGTAAAAAAAGGCTCAAATATTTTTGGCAAATCTTCCCTGGAAATACCGCAACCTGTGTCACTGAACTCAATTTCAGCCTGTTCTCTGCCGTCATCCGTGACGTGACGCGTCGAGATTGTAAGCGTGCCCCCTCCTTCCATAGCATCAGCGGCATTCACTATCATATTCATAAAAACCTGCTGCAGCTGCAGTCCGCCGGCCACCACGAGAGGCAGGGAATCATCCAGCAGGGTCACAATTCGTAATTTGAAAAAATCGGCCTTTCGGCCCAGAACATCCAGGGTGCCCTTCAAAATGTCATTTATATTGACCGCCGACTTTTCAGTTGATGTCGCCCTCGAGAACCCGAGAAGACCCTTAACAATACTAGAGCACCTGTTGGCCTGCTCAAGGATGACCTCGACATCCTTCTTCTCCTGGCTGTCAGGGGGAAGTGCTTTTAAAAGAAAGTGTCCGAAGGTTATGACACCTGTAAGCGGGTTGTTGATCTCATGCGCCACACCGGCAGCCATGCGCCCCAGCGACGCCAATTTCTCTGACTGTATCAGTTGCGCCTGCGCATTTTTAATCATCTCTGTCTTCTCGTCGACCATCTTCTCAAGCTTCGTGCCCCACGCAATAAGTTCGGCCTTGGCCCTTGAAAGCTCTCCTGTCATCATATTAAAAGACTTCGCAAGCTCCCCCATTTCATCCTTTGTGTTAATAGTGACTTTATATTCGAGGTCTCCGGAAGCGACCCTGTGCATGCCCTCCGCGAGCATGCTGACCGGGGTTGAAACAAGTTTCCACAAGATCGAGCACAGGACTACCGATATCACGGCCAGAAATACAAGCACATAAGCCGCAATGGCCCAATTCTGCTGCCGTATTATCCTTTCAAGCTCGGCAGCGGAAGTCCCGTAAGCCGCAAAGATTTTCATGAACTCCTTTTCCTGGTATGTTGTGATCAAATACCAGAAGACGGAACTGACGACCACCATAAGACTGCCTATGGTAAGCAGCAACTTTCCGGTAAGGGAATGAAACGTCTTTCGCACCTTAACGCTCATGCCGCTTAGCTTAAGCAGACCTACGGCTTCTGTCAAGCCTTTAGAAGTTGACTGGACACGGGTGACAAGATGTATTATTAGTAATGACAATCCGCGAGTTACTGCGCAAAAAAGCCCACTCTCTTACGGGAAAGCTTTTATTTGCCATAGGCAGCATGATGCTGTTTCTGGGCTTCATCTTCGCCTTCAGTTTCATAAGACAATTCCCTGACGTGCCGCTCTGGAAAGTGCTTGTTTACGGCGGTCCGTTCGTATTTCTGACATCTTTTGCCCTTTGCATGATTCTTTATAATTTTGTTACCAAACCCCTCGCTTATCTGGTTGAAGGGATGAAACGCCTCTCATCAGGCGATATGGATTACAGAATCGACCTTAAGGGGCGCGACGAGATAGGCATACTGGCCCGCTCCTTTAACTCCATGTCGGATGAGCTGAAAGAATACAAGGAAAAGATGGAAAACTGGACCAAGAGCCTTGAAGATGAAGTGCAGAAGAAGACTTCTGAAATATACAAGGCCCAGGAACACCTTATCAATACCGAGAAGCTCGCGTCGCTCGGACGCATGGCTGCCGGCGTCGCACACGAGATCAACAGCCCCCTCACCGGCATTGTCACTTTTTCACATCTGATGCTGAAACGCACGCCTTCTGAAAACACACAGGACATAGAAGACCTTAACGTTATCATCGACCAGGCCGAACGTTGTTCAAAAATAATAAAGGGCCTGCTCGGCTTCTCCAGGAAGACATCTTCGGAGAAAAGCTCGATCAATCTTAATACATTACTCGAAAACACTCTGGCAATGGTCAGGCACCAATCCAGGTTCTATAATATTCAATTCGATCTCCGGCTGGACAGCGCGATCCCTGAAGTAATCGCAGACCCTAACCAGATTCAGCAGGTCTTCCTGAATCTGCTCATCAATGCCGCAGATGCGATGGAAAAGAAGGGCCAAATAACTCTGGCGTCGCGCCGGATCGAAAATAACGGCTCAAGTTTTGTAGAGATCGAAGTTGCGGATAGCGGCCCCGGCATACCGGAAGAGATCCGCGGCAAAGTATTCGAACCGTTCTTCACAACCAAACCCGTCGGCAAAGGGACAGGACTTGGGCTTGCCGTTAGTTACGGCATTATCAAGAAACACGAAGGCACTATTTTCGTTAAGGACTCGCCGGGCAGCGGAGCAAGTTTTTGCATCCATCTCCCGGCGCAGAATACCACAGTCTGAAAAGGGTGATATGGAACTGTCAAAGATCATTGAGATTGTACACGGAGCGGTCGTAAGCGACGGCGGCGGCATAGATGCAATCGATATAACCTCTGTATGCAGCGCCGATCTTCTCAGCAACGTACTGCGATACGGTAAAGGAGGCGCTTTACTGGTTACCTGCCTTAACCAGCCCCAGGTCATCAGAAGCGCCGAAATCTCGGACATCCCTGCTGTCCTGCTCGCACTGGGCGCAATCCCTGAAACAGATATGATCTCGCTGGCCAGGGACAAAAACATTATTCTGCTCACAACGCAACTCCCCATGTACACAACATGCGGCTTGCTCTATACTGCCGGGCTGAGAAGCTGCGTGGAGGAATTATGACCGAAAACAGCCCTAGTGAAGGGACCTTTCACCTTATGGGCGGGGAATTCACAAATGCAGGTTCCGCATCGAGCGAACTGAAATCAACTCTCATCAAAGTCGGTGTTGAGAAGAGCATAGTCAGAAGGGTCGCCATAGCGGCCTTTGAAGCTGAAATGAATGTTATAATCCACGCAGTGGCGGGAACATTGCGCTATGAGATCACCACCGAGGCCGTGACTATTACTGTAACCGATATGGGCCCAGGCATCGAAAACATCAATCAGGCAATGCAGCCTGGATACTCAACCGCTCCTGACTGGGTCCGGGAAATGGGCTGGGGGGCTGGAATGGGTCTCCCTAATATCAGCAAACACTCCGACCTCTTCAAGATCGACTCGGTAGTCGGGGAAGGAACAACACTCGAAATCATTTTCGATCTGAAGGAGAAAAATGCTGACAGTTAGCGCAGTTGCCGAAAAACTCGGTTTGAACGTAGTAGTTAAGGGGGACATGTCCCAAATAGTCAGCGGCTGCTACATCAGCGACCTCCTTTCCGATGTTATGGCGCACGGCAAAGATGACGACCTCTGGATAACCTTGCAGACACACCCGAACGTAGTCGCAGTTGCAGTGATAAAAGGCATATCCGCCGTGATTCTGACAAACGAAAGAAACCCCGAACCCGAGACGATCAGGAAAGCGGAGGCCGAGAAAGTAACAATTATGGTCAGTTCCTTAAACACTTTCGAGCTTGCCGGCCTGCTTTATATGATGCTTAAAGACGACGGGTCTGTTCATGCAGGCACATCCTGAATCCCATCTTTGTCTTCCGTGAATTACTACAAAGCAGACCTTCATATCCATACCTGCCTTTCACCGTGTGCCGATCTGGACATGACACCGCTGAGAATAATAAATGCAGCTGTCGCCAGAGGGTTGCAGATAATCGCCATATCGGACCATAATTCTGCTGAAAATACCGCGGTTGCCGTCGCTACAGGCATTGATCATGGCATTACTGTTCTGCCTGCGATGGAACTGACTTCCCAGGAGGAGGCGCATGTGCTGGCCCTGTTTGATTCAGCAGAGAACATTCTGGCTATGCAGGAAATCATCTACGGTTCATTGCAGAGCGGTGTCAATGACGAAATCGGCATAGGCTATCAACTGGTAGTAAACGAACTGGATGAAATCCTCGACTATAACAAGAGACTGCTCATCGGAGCAACAAGCCTGTCTCTCGGTGAACTGGTCAGAAACATTCATTCTTTTGGCGGGATCGCCATAGCCAGTCATATCGACAGGCACTCGTTCAGCGTGTTATCCCAGCTCGGATTTATACCCGACGATGTGGCCTTTGATGCCCTCGAAATATCTTATAGCATGGGAATGGAGGAGGCAACATCACGGTTCGGCAGCTATAAGGGCATACCGTGGCTCACGTCGTCGGATGCGCACAGTCTGGGCGATGTCGGCAGAAAATACACTACTTTCCTTCTCCAGGAGCCTTCATTCAGTGAGATCTCACTTGCGTTGAAAGGCGAAAGGGAGATGAGGTTTTAGATGGAAGATTTATCGTTACACCTGCTTGACATAGCGGAAAACTCCATCGATGCCGGAGCGACAAGGATAGATTTTACCATTACGGAGAATTCTGACAAGGACCTCCTAACGTTCAGTATCAGCGATAACGGCAGGGGCATGGACGCCGAAACCCTCGAAAAAGTCAGCGATCCGTTCTTCTCAACAAAGACAGTTAGGAGGAAGAGATTCGGCCTCGGTATTCCTCTTCTCAAGCAGGCGGCTGAAGAATGCAGCGGTTCCTTTTCCATTGAATCCTCGCCGGGAAACGGGACCGTCACAACCGCCATATTCCAGCGCAGCCATATCGACAGAAAGCCGCTCGGGAATATCGGTTCTTCCGTAGTCGTCCTTATAAGCGGACATCCGGACATAGACTTTACTCTAAGCTACGTGCGTGACTCCTTTTCCTACAGGTTTGACAGCGCATCAGTGAGAGAAGCCCTGGACGGGGTGCCAATTAACCTGCCCGATGTTTTAATATTAATAAAGAGCGACATCAACGAGGCCATACATGGAGATGCTGAATATGGTACATAATATTTCCCCCTCCGGGATTGCCGGCACATGACTCTTCTGAATCCGTCCATACTGATAGTAGATGATGAGGAGATTATTCGTACAAGCTGTTTGAGAATCCTCTCAGAGGGACAATACTCTCTCGACACTGCTGAGAACGCTGAAAAGGCCCTCGAAAAATGCGGGGAAGCCCACTATGACCTGGTGCTCACAGACCTTATGATGCCGGGAGACAGCGGCATAGACCTGCTTAAAAAACTCAAAGAAGAGCAGCCTGAGACCGAGGTCATTATAATTACCGGATACGGGACAGTAAAAACAGCGGTCGAGGCGCTTCAGCACGGGGCGTATGACTACATCGAGAAGCCTTTCACGCCTGAAGCGCTGACAAACACAGTGGCACGGTGCCTCGAGAAAAAACAGCTGCTGCTCGAAAATCTGAGACTCAGGCGGGAGATCAATGCGCTGTACAGTCTTGATAACATTATCGGCGCTTCCAGGGAAATGCAAAAAATATTCAAACTGATAGCTACTGTAGCACCCGCCGCCAGCACAGTGATCATCACAGGTGAAAGCGGCACCGGCAAAGAACTCGTCGCTCGCGCAATCCATTATAACAGCGCCAGGAGAGAGCGGCCTTTTGTTGTATTGGACTGCGGCACCATCCCCGAGAACCTTATGGAATCCGAACTTTTCGGTCATTCCAGAGGTTCATTTACCGGTGCCGTGACTACCGAGAGCGGCCTGCTCGAAGCCGCTAACAGCGGCACCCTTTTCCTTGACGAGGTCAGCAACCTCCCTCTCTCGATGCAGGCTAAACTCTTGAGGGTCTTGCAGGAAAAAGAGCTGCGGGCTGTAGGCAGCAAGAAGGTGGTCAGCATGGACATTCGCTTCATAGCCGCGACTAACCGCGATCTCTCAGATATGGTCCGGGAGGGGACTTTCAGGGAGGATTTCTTTTACAGGCTTAATGTGTTCCCAATTAATGTTCCGCCGCTAAGAAATCGCAAAGAAGACATCCCCGCCCTGGCTTATCACTTCCTGCAAAAATACAGCAAGGAACTCGGCAGGAACATCCAGAGGATTTCGGCGGAAGCAATGCGTCAGCTGTTAATGCAGGAATGGCCGGGCAACATAAGAGAACTCGAAAATGTCATTCACAGGGCCGTCATCGTGTGCGAAGGCAATGCGCTAAAACCGGAACATATCGTGACCTTCCTTGACGATGGTATTGATACGCCCAAGACACTTGCCGAGCTGAAGAAGATCAGAAAAAGCCTGCGCCACAAGTCTGTTGAGGACATCGAAAAAAATTTCCTCACTTCCGCTTTGCAGCGCAATAGTTGGAACATAAGCAAAGCGGCCCAGGAAGTCGGCATGCAGAGGAGCAATTTTCACGCGCTGCTGAAGAAATATAACATTTCGCGGGGCAAGGACGATCAGACTTCATAATCTGCGGGTTGGACATGGACACCATTGATTGTTTTACATGCAAGCATTTTTATATAACATGGGAAAAGAGTTTCCCGTACGGGTGCAAGGCCCTCGGGTTTAAGTGCAAGGGCATGCCTTCAGTAGAGGTATTCAAGGCGTCTTCTAAGGAGTGCCTGCTGCATGAGCAAAAAGCGGAAGGCCCCAAACGGGACAAATAAAAAAGGGGCAATTGCCTTAGCGCGAAATTCGGCAATTACCCCCTGTATGTCCTAAGCGCTTTTCGGCGCTGATCTTATTTCTTCAACACAGCTTGTATAAGGGCATCCGCTTCCATATAGCCCGGCTGTACCTTGCCGTCAGAAAAGATCATGGCAGGCGTGCCATTTATGCCGAGCTTGCCGCCCAGCTTTATATTGTCATCAATAACAGAGGTCGTGCATTTAGCCGGTGGAATGTCCTTTCTGGCAAAGGCGTCGTCAAGCAAAGCCAGGGACTTCTCACAGACTATGGCCTTTGCCTTGTCATAAGCGCCCTTGTGCATTGGAAGCGGAAACATTTTAATGAAAAAGGCTATGTCTTTCCTTTTCTCTAAAACTTTCTTTATCTCCTCGTGAAGCTTCCCGCAATATGGGCAATCGGGATCGGAAAATACAATGAGCTTGTAAGGAGCGTTCTTGTCACCCATAACAATGGCGTCATCCAGCGGAATGGTTGACACATCGACCCTATTTAAGTCTTCAAACCTTTCACGCGAGAGGTTTTTCTTCTCCTTCAAATCTATGAGTTCACCCATCAACAGATATCGTTTTGAAAAATCGAGATATGCCGGAACATTCTGTTGGCCGGTAGCAATATCAATCTCCCACATGGACTTGACAGGGCTCGATTTAATGTCGATGATAGACCAGGCAGGGCTCATATTCTTAACTATTGCGGTTGCGTCCTCTTTTGTAAGTTTGTGACATTTGGAGCAGTCCTCGCCCATTTTGCTGAACGCATGAGCATTAGAAAAGGGTAAGCATATAAAGGCGGCAAGCAGGAAAAACAAAAATTTATTCAAGTACGTCACCTCCGGGGTATTTGTGTAATGATAACATAAAAAATAAGAGGGTGTGAATTGCCTTAATGCCCCTGCCCTTTAAGATAATCAGCCAGGAGTCCCCTGCTGTGTTCGTCGTCATGGCAGTAAACACACAGATTTTCCCAATTGGAACCATCAGGAGGGTTGTTGCGCGGATTGCCGTCTTTGTGGTGCACCGTAATGAGATGCCTATTATTGAAATCGAACTCCCTGGCACACTTGGCGCAGATGAGGCCGTGAATTTTCAGTGATTGTTCCCTGTAGTTCGAGGCCGGGGCATTCCCCTCTTTCAGTTCCCTGATGACTTCGGCTGCGCTCTTTACCTCGCCGGGCTTTTTCGGCTGGGTCTTTCTTAACTTAATCCGTTGTCTGCTTCCCAAACCCGTCTCCTCATATATAGTTATACATTTATTATAAACGAGGGACGCCATGGATTTCATATTTCCTTTTCAATCAGGTAAAATGAATCAGAGGAGCTTGATATGAAAAAATCTCAACATTCGTCGGCAGGGCCTGAAAAGAAATCCGGCCTGGACAATAAGCCTGTTGAACATAAAGCAAACGACACTGATAAAGACGATTGCAGATGCAAAGAGGTGTCGAAAAAGACCCCTATGGAGTTGCTCAAGCTGATGATAAACGATCTGGCTATCTGGAAAAAGTAGAACAAAGCCAAACTGACCTAATTCCCTCCTGCGAACCGAATTAATAACTGAATTATGATCTTATGGAGGACTGGAAATTATGCAAACAAAGGAAGACACCCCAAAAGATTGCGCCGATGGACTATAACGCCCGTAGTCTTAACAATTGTATTGCAGTTTTATATACAATAATGTATTGTATATGTATATAAGGAGGTGCCCTGTGGCACAGACACAAAGGAAGGAAGCTGTATCCATCAACATACGTGCCAAAGCGGAACAGCGCGATCTCATCGACCAGGCCGCCGAACGGCTTGGCCGTAGCCGGTCAGATTTTATGCTTGGCGCTGCCTGCCGTGAAGCGGAAGACGTGCTGCTTGACCAGGCGTTTTTCACGGTCAATGCCGGGACCTTCGCCAAGTTTCAGTCGATGCTTGACCAGCCGTTGCCTCCGACCGACAAGCTACGCCGGTTGCTCAAGACGAAAGCTCCCTGGGACAAATGACAGCCTTTGTTCTAACGCCCCCGTCACCAATTTCAGCCGTTCATGTCCTTGACGGTTTTGAATGCGGCGAGCCGTCACTGGATGAATGGCTGAAAAAGCGGGCGCTCAAGAACCATGCATCAGGGGCCTCACGTTGCTTTGTCATTTGCCACGGTGCGGATGTTGTCGGCTATTACAGCTTGTCGGCAGGGGCAATCAGACATGAATCGGTCGCTAAAGCACTACGGCGCAATATGCCTGATCCACTGCCGGTGTTGGTGCTTGGCCGGTTGGCGATTGAACGACGTTATCACAACCGAGGCCTTGGCAGCGCGCTGCTACGCGATGCCATGATTCGCGCCGTCAAAGTCTCTGGCGATGCGGGCATATTCGCTCTCATGCTTCATGCGTTGTCGGAACAGGCCAGGCGTTTCTATCTTTCGCGAGGTTTCGTAGAGTCGCCGTTTCAGTCGATGACGCTTATGATGACTTTGGCAACAGCGCGCGCCATTCTGGCCGAACCAAATTGACCCCAAGAACTATGATCGTTGACAGGCAGTATCGCGCAAGGCCATTTTGATGCTGCTTTCGATGAAGGTTACAATCCATAAACGAGAGGTTCTTGACTGTTAAGAAATTCACACTTAACCGGAGGGCTCTCTCAACTTTACCCGGTTCCAGAAATACTCAACAAAAATTATACGGTTACGGCTGCTGTGGTTTTGCGCTTCGCCGTTTCTCGATCAAATCAAAATTGCCTGCGTACTTGCTGCAGAGGGCCCCAAGAAACTCCTGCAGTTCATCCGGCTTAAGCAGTGTTTCGGGTGCCTGGTCAGGAAAAGTGCAGGCCTTGATTATTTTTTTTACAAGGTTTACCACACCGTAATTAATTACCTCATCAGGAAATGACGGCGGCGCATCTTCTATAAGCAAACGCTCAGAATACCAACCTCCATTTGATGGGGCAATCCCGGCACAACCTCCCTTGGTACGCTTTATAGTCACTCCTTTTGATAATGCCATGTCCCTGACTCCCAGGTTGACCAACTGAAGGCCCCTCATGGCAGGGTTTGAAGCCTGGCCATGCCTCCCCTTCGTTATTGGAAGAAAGAGGAACAGATCAACTCCCGAGCAATAAACATAGTTGCCCGCCCCGCTGTTTTCTTCAGGCTTAATGACAAAAAATAAGAAATTGTTTATATACTCATAGGAGTTCGTATCTTTGTTCAACTGGGAGATGTCCATTGCCATTGCCTCCAAAATATGTTAATATATTTTACATAAATCGACATAAGTTTTTGTCACGATCCCTATTCCTCCAAATTCATACTGATTAATTAAACTGAGGTGACAACCAATGAGGCAGCTATTTATTATTATATTTATTGCATTTTCTTTGTCTGTGCCGGCCCATGCAGTCGCAGGCGAAGATCTGCAGATAATTAAGGACAAGCCGATAACCGGCAGGATGTATGAGAGGGCACTCCAGTTCTTTACCGAGAAGGTGCCCGAAGCCTTTATGAAACAGCTTACCCAGTCGCAAAAGTATATTGATGTGATAACCGAGATCTTCAGCGACAAAGACATCCCGCTTGATCTTGCTTATCTTCCGCTCATCGAAAGCGGGTTTTCACCGATGTCCGTAGGCCGGGGTGATGCGGTCGGTCTGTGGCAGCTTGTAAAAGGAACAGCGAGGAGGTACGGGCTAAGAGTTGACCGTTACGTAGACGAGCGGAAAGACCCTGTAAAATCAACTTATGCTGCAGCGAACTACCTCAAGGATCTGTATCAGATGTTCGGGGCCTGGGATGTAGCGCTTGCTGCGTACAACGCCGGAGACGGAAAAGTAAAACGGTGGCTCAGAAAATATAATGAGGTGCGGCTTCCGGGCATAGTAAACAGTTACCTGGCTAAATTCATGGCTGCTTCAGATGTGGCCCAGGACCCTCAAAGCTACGGGCTCGCATCATCCGAAAAGATGACAAACGATGCCGATGAGTTCGATTACACCGAACTGATAACGGACAAACCGATGAGCCTGAGCACAATCGCCTCCATGTATAACACCACGGTCAGAATAATCAGAGAACTGAACCCGGCATTACTCACAAACACAACGCCGCCTTATGAGTATGTGATACGCCTGCCAAAGCCATAAAACAGCGGGACCATTATTTCAGGCGGGTTAACTTAGAGGACCGTCTGAAAAGAAGATCTTCTTAAATGTGCGGTTAAGCTTCTTGCTGTGAAAGTTTATCATCTCAACTCCGGGACGGAAAGTGACTGTCTGGCCTTTGGAAACCGACATCTGGGGAACTGCCACCCATGTCTGGTCCCCGTTTTTTTCGATTAGCACATAAGTGTAATCGCCGGCATTCATGAAATCGGCGACCTTACCGGATAATGACAATTCCGCCGCATGCGAGGCGGCATACATCCCATGCCCTGCGACCAGCACGGCTGCTGCGAAAACGATGATGAGGACCAATCTTGAAAACATTTTCATCTTACATCTCCTTGCACAAAATAAATTTAACTCAAAAATTATATCACAACCCGCTCATTTCGGTCTTCTCTCCGGTCCCTGGAGATTATTAACCACCTCGGCCCCGATGAGGAATATGCAGGAAGAATAGAATAGCCACAACAGAAATATCACAAACGCTGAAAGAGGGCCGTATACAGTTCCAAGATGCACGACCTTCACAACATACAGAGTGAAAAGGTGTTTTGCAGCTTCGAGCAGTATAGTAGTGAATAGTGACCCCGCAAGGGCCGTGCCGGGTTGGACTTTCTTGCGCGGAAGAAATTTGTACATAATAGCGACAATCAGAAAGACAAGCATAAAAGGGATAATATAACCTATAAAGAAACCTGCTATAACGCCTACTTTTATGTCAGGGAATATTTCCTTCAGCAACTTCAGCAGAGATATGGCTGATGTTGCGCCAAATGACAGGATGATGACAGCTATTACAAGAGTAACAATAAAGAATGACCGTACAAGAGATATCAAAAAAGGCCTGCTGCCGCGTATTTTAAAAATCGTGTTGACCGCTGTTTCGAGTGTAGAAAAAAGCTGTAATGACAGCAGTCCGTAAAGCATGAGCGTCAATGTTCCGAGGCCGCGGTACGAAATTATTTTCTTAATTTCCCCTGTTATCTTGAAAGTGATAGTGGGGAAAAAGCCCGTCAGTTTGGCCGAAAAAAACCTGAGGAACGCCTCATTTTCTCCTAATAGATAGCCAAAAAATGCGACCAGCATCAGGCAAAACGGGACGAGGGCCATCATGAAAGAATATGACAAAGAGCCCGCGAGCAAAAGCCCGCTGTCTTTAAAAAAATCGACAACACTTTTCGGCACTACTTTCAGATATCGAATGATATTCATTTATTTCAATTGGCGGCCCCGTTTCCTGCCGGATTATTATAGCAAACAGTCATCATTTTATTACCCGGCTGTTGCAATTCTTGACATTTCGGGCAATAAAAGTTTAATGTTTAGGATTATGGGCAGTTAGCTCAGTCGGTAGAGCAGGGGCCTGAAAAGCCCCGTGTCGGGAGTTCGATTCTCTCACTGCCCACCACTTAACCTACTGAAAACAGAGAAAACATGCACACTGTAAACCAAGTTCAGTGTAAAAAAGTAAGGCTTTTTTCCGCGTTATGGCACACCGCTGTCCAACCTGCAATGCCTGTTTCTATGACTTTTTACAGAATCGCTGACTTAAATTTTGATCAATTGAAATGTATTAACGAAACTGTTAGACTTATGACATTTTTTAATGTCTAACCAAATCCTCGGAATATTGACTGTAATTATTTGCGCGGCCAACTATGCTCTCGCCTTAAAATATTTCAGAAAAGGCCGCGATATCCCTGCAATTATACTTATTATGCTTTGCGGCCTTCTTCTGCGACTTTTCACAGGAGCTGATTTATACCTTCACGAATGGGATGAACGTTTTCATGCTCTTGTGGCAAAAAATCTGATGCAGCATCCCTTAGTTCCGACTTTGTATGACAATCCGCTGTTGCCCTACGATTTCCGCAATTGGACTGAGAATCATATTTGGGTACATAAACAGCCCCTTCCGCTTTGGGCTATGGCGCTGAGCATGAAGCTGTTCGGGATAAACGAAATGGCGCTGAGGCTCCCATCCATTCTCCTTTCTACTGCGGCAATCTGTCTGACTTTTTACATAGGATCGGCGCTCTTCAACCGGAAGGTGGGAATGACGGCTTCATTTTTTCACTCTATAAATGGTTTCATTATTGCAACAACTGTCGGACGGACCGGGACAGACCATGACATGTTTCACATGTTTTTCGTTGAGCTTTCGGTCTTCTTCATTGTCTATTCGCTGCAATACAGGAAGAGATCCATCAACGTTCTGATTGGCCTGTCGATCGGACTTGCGATTCTGTGCAAGTGGCTGACAGCTCTGATAGTCTTACCCCTGTGGTTTATTCTGTTCAGAAAGAACGAACCTCCTGTTAATCTTTTTGTTAATTTTCTCATCATAAGCGCTGTTTGTGTGGTCACATTCATGCCGTGGCAGATTTACATTCACAGGGCCTTTCCTGCAGAGTCAAAATGGGAAGATAGTTATAATACAAAACATATTACCGAAGCGCTGGAGGACCATGCCGGGTCCGCTTTTTTTGAGTTCGAGAACATGAATAAAAACTATGGCAAACTTATTTACATCCCCCTGGTGTGGTTCTTAATTGTCGTGCTCAGAAACTTGAAAGACGAACGTTTGGTGGTTGTATCTGTGTGGTTTGTGGTGCCTGTCCTTTTTTTTACTATGGTCAAAACAAAAATGAGCGGCTATACCCTGTTCTCGGCTCCGAGCGTTTTCATCATCCTCGCCCTGTTTGTAGATTACGCTTTAAAAAAGGCCGGCGACATAAAAGGTTACGGTCAGACTGCTGCCGCTTCATTTATCGTTCTCATTTTTCTTGTTCCCGCTGTTTTCTTTAATACATACAGCACCCTTAGAGTTGTCAGACCCTTTAACAGGGAAAACAGGGAGCCGGTTTGGGCCGGGCACTTAAAAAATCTTGACCAGATTATAAATCAAAAGAATACCGTGATCTTCAATTCGGATCACCCCATTGAGACGATGTTTTATTCTTCTTTTACGGCATATAGGGGTTTACCTACCTCTGAACAGATTAAATATCTGACTCGGAGAGGTTACAAAATAGAAGTTTTCTGCCCTCGGAGTCCACTAAGGGGAACAGGCTGTATTTGATAATGCATCTGAGAGCTGATAATCCGTCTTTCCAGCCAATCTTCTTCCCTTCCTGATACGTTCTTCCCGCATACTAGATGCCGACTTCATATATCCGGTCGGCTGATTTTACGATCTTTGCAGTAATCTCGGGCTCAAAGCCGAAACGATCTTCCTCAATTGTTATCTTCTCATATATTTCGCGTTTAAAAACTTTGTAACACATTTCCATGTCTGTTAAATTGAGATTAGCACACATAGTGAAGCTCCCTGTGCCAAGAGCACAGGGAGTTCCTTGCTTATTCATTAGAATTCGCCTACCAATCTTGTCAATAAAACAGATATTCAGGTAGTGGGCGAATTTTTTTGTAGACAACTTTTTGTTAATCGTATATATTATATAATTGATTCAGACGGCATAAAGGCGGGGATTTATTTTTAATA
>JADFXI010000170.1 GCA_015233655.1 Nitrospirota bacterium
TGGGGCTGTTGCAGAAGGAGAAAGACGTTATAGTCAGTCTGGACCCTAATGCATTGGAGCAACTGCTGGGTGCAAAGGAAGCCATTTCCACGAATATCAGAATGTGCGATGAAGCACGGGAAAGGATACTTGAGAGACTGGGTTTCAGTAACAAAACGATATCCCAGGTTGCGTCAGTTGCAGATGACGAGTACAAGGACAGGCTCAAGGACATCGCTTCCAGGTTTACATCTGTTATTCAAAGCATCACTGAACTTAACAAGCTTAACGGTAAATTAATTGAGAAATCGCTTTACTACGTGAAGGCGTCGTATAACTTTCTGAACACTTTCGGCGTAAGCGCGCATCAAAAAGTTTCTGTGGAGGCGTAAATGGCTATTAGCGGTCTGTTAAATATCGGTTTGACAGCATTATATGCGACGGACCAGGCGCTGAATACCACATCAAATAATGTTGCCAATGCAAATACCCCGGGCTATAAGCGTCAGGAACCGATCTTTCAAAGCGTAGACAGCGGAATAATAAAGACGACCGGCACGCCTGGTGATGGAGTGCAGATATCAGACGTAAGCAGGATGTATAACTCATTTATCGACCAGCAGGTCAATACCGAGTCTTCCAATCTTGCTTACTGGAATAATTTACAGACCGGAATATCGCAGATCGAGAATGTTTTTAATGAAGCATCAACTACCGGCATCAGCCCTGCAATATCCGATTTCTACAATGCATGGCAGGATGTCTCTCAAACTCCCGAAGGTGCCGCGCAGCGCGCAACACTTCTTCAAAAGGCCAATTATCTCAGTTCGCGCCTGAGCGGAGCTTATACTGCGCTTAACAACGAACGCAACCAATTGTTGACAGACAGCCAGACGCTTGCTAATACAGTGAATAGTACTGCCGCGAAAATCGCGGATTTAAATACAAAAATTGCGGGGAGTTCGGGTTCGCTGGACCTTTTGGACCAGCGTGATTTGCTCCTGCAGCAATTAAATTCAATCGCAAAGGTCGCAACCTTTCAGGACCGTAGTGGAATGGTAACAGTAATGCTCGGAGGCGAGCCTATCGTACAGGGCGCAAAGACATTCGCATTGACCGCTAATGCCGATACTTCCAATACAATGCATTTCTATGTGGCTGTCAATCCGAGTGCTGCTCAGGGGACAGCCGGCAATCCTGATGTTACTACTTACCTGACAGGGGGGCAGCTCAAGGCAAACCTTGATTTGAGAGACACGAGCATTCCCAGTTATATGAATACATTAAATGCTTTTGCTATCAACCTGGCCGATACGACAAACTATTATCAGAGGCAGGGATTCGGGCTTGACGGCCAGCCTGGAAGCAGTTTCTTCTCTTCTCTTTCGCAGCTTGCAAAGTATGCATCCGTTCCGACTGTCCCGACATTTACAATTACATCGGGAAACTCCATTGTCATAGGCGGCACAACATACAATCTTACTGCCGGCTCTTATTCCTCTCCGGCTGCCCTTGTTAAGCAGCTGAATACGGACACTAATGCGGCAGTAACGGGAATATCGTTTTCATATGATGCCGCCAACAACAAGTTTATTATCAGTAATACTTCGGGGGCCCCTGTTACCGTACATTGGGGATCAACAACCTTGCAGGCAGAGCAGACGCTTGGTTTTACTTCTACCGGCGACCAGACTCTCAATAACAACACGAATATCGAAAGTGATACTACCGTCGGTAAATTTACGGCGGGCAACAATATATTCTCTACCAATGGCGGTACGCTGAATATCAAGCTCGGAGACAACGATACCGCGCCTGTTACTGTAACGATGGGTGCCGGTAAAGGGAGCGGCATCGGTGGGGCGTGGACTATCAATGATGTGGTAAACGCGATCAATAATCAGGCTGGTACCAAAGTAAGTGCAACGGCGGTGAACACCGGCACAACGACGACTCCTGATTACAGAATCAAAATTATATCAAACCCCGACGGAAGACTGGCTGACGTGAGGATAGGGGTAACTACGACGGACAGCGCTGGTAATGGTCTCAATTTGCTGGCAACGAGCACGAATATTACTTCGGTGAGTGTTGCCGATCCGACTACGATGGTCTCCAATGCGCAATATAAAATTGACTATATCAACGCCGCATCTTATGGCAACCTTTCCTCTGCCGACGCGGCCGGATATCAGGTTGAAAATGCGGACAGCCTTAGCTACACCATCAAAAGCGGAGTCACTATTAAGGCGGGCGTGGGTGGTAACAGTGATATTAACTTTACTGTAGTGGGCGGGGCCCATGCAGGAACGTACACAGCGTCAATAGCTGCTGCGACATATAATTCCACAAGCTCGCTTCAGACTGCCGTCATAGCTGCCTTAAATGCTCAGTCAGGCGCCGGTACCTGGACTGCCGGCCCTGCTGTAGCAGGTCAAATAAATATTACGAACAGCACGGGTGG
Source organism: Nitrospirota bacterium (assembly GCA_015233655.1). GTDB lineage: Bacteria > Nitrospirota > Thermodesulfovibrionia > Thermodesulfovibrionales > Dissulfurispiraceae > JADFXI01. The sequence continues at coordinate 2,444 of JADFXI010000170.1, forward strand.
GGTGGTTACCTTCAACTGGGGCAACGCTGCCACTACAGCAACCCCTCAGGAGCTTGGTTATACGTCATCGGATTTTCAGAACCTGGCTAACGGTGCCTCAGATTATTCCGTAAATGCTCCTTCTTTTAATAGTCAAATACAGGTAAACGGCGCTCCTCTTACAATTCCAGGAGGGACATATACCGGACCTCAGCTTGCCGCTGCCCTGCAAACTCAACTCGATACTATAAGTGCTACGGCAACAGTCACTTACAATACTTCAGGCAGCAACATAGACAGGTTTACCATCAGTAACCCAGCCGGTGCCGGTGCAGCGGCACTGACTTTTGACTGGACGAATGCAAATTCGACGGCGGCAAGCATGTTAGGCTTCAGCAAGAGCGATGCACCGATCACAGTTCCGGTTGGCGGAACATTGACCAGTGACTTTTCCACCGGCATTTACTGGCGTGTCCAGGAATCAACTGACGGGAGCACCTGGACCACGGTCAACCCGAATACATCTTATGACCCCTCTAATACGTCGTCGCTGAATCAGTCAGATGTCAATATGATTAGTGACAGTAGCGGCTCATTTTGGAGGACGTTCGAATTTCAGGGTATTAAGGTCAGGATTGACGGCAATGATATAAGTTCTGCAACGAACCCCAATGGAGAAACTTTTGATGTGCAGCTTGATCAGCATGCGGCTCAGGACATTACTACAAACTTTACGAATTCCAAACAGGTTGCCGCTGCAAGTGCTATGTTTACAATAGACGGTACGAATAACAGCATTGTATTTAACGTAAATGGCGGGCCTAGCGTAACGGCCACCATACCGCCGGGCTCTTATAGCAATGATCCCGGACAGCCTGATGATCTTGCCGCTGCTTTCACATCAGCGATTAATTCCGCATATCAGAACAGCACGGGCAACGCGCTGCAGGATAATCTTAACGTTGCTTATAACGCTAATACAAAGCAGTTTAAACTCATGATGGCAAACGGCAGCGATACTATAAATTTACTGTGGTCAAACTCCTCGTCAACGGCGAAAAATGTCTTCGGCTTCAGCGGCAGTAATAATAGCGTGGTTGCCCTGGGCAGCTCGACTGTGAGCGATAGTGTCGCCTCTGTCCTCCTCAGCGCCTCCAAGGGTGTTCCGGGCGATAATAGAAACGCAACTGCTATTGCGAATCTGGCCAGCGAAAACGTGTTTGGAGGGGCAACACCGGGGGATTTTTATAACAGTCTGGTTTCTAATGTCGGGGTCCAGGCCGCATCTGCAAGTAACAGCCAGCAGTTCCAAAGCAAACTCGTTGATCAGCTTACTCAGAAGCAACAGGAAGTTTCGGGTGTCAGCATGGATCAGGAGGCCTCTAATTTGATAATGTTTCAAAAAGCGTATGAAGCTGCGGCAAAGATGATCACCGTTGCAAACGATCTGATAGCGACGCTTATTGGTATGGTTAAATAGGAGAATAGATATGAGAGTCACCAGTCAAATGTTCTACACTAATTTTCTTTCAGGGCTGCAGCAGAACCTTACAACTGCCCTGAAGGACAGTGATCAGATTTCTAGCGGAGTAAAAATTAATAAACCCTCTGATGATCCTTCCACGCTCTGGAAGATCGTTGACTACCAGACGCAGTTGTCAAATATAGGACAGTACCAGAGGGCCATTGATGCTGCAAAGGCCCCGATCCAGTCCCTTGACTCGGCCCTGTCTAATCTGAACGACAACCTGAACAGGGCAAACGAATTGGCCGTAAGCGCCGGTAACGGCACTATGGATGCCAATTCAAGACTCATGATCTCGGATGAGGTAAATGGATTGTTTGACAGTACAGTAAGTATTGCCAATACGAAACTGGGTGACAGGTACTTGTTTGCCGGGTATCAGTCGAATACTGCTCCCGTCAATGCGACAACCGGAGAGTTGCAGGGCGATACAAGTTTATTCAAAATCAATATAAGCGCCGGTGTCAGCATCAACGCTAATGTTTCAGCAGGCAGCCTTTTCAGCTTCAAACGGGTGAATGCAGCCGATTCCACGACAGCCATACTTCCGACTTATAACTGGACGAATAACGGGGCCAATACAATTCCAGATGCCGACCCGGTGTCGGCGTTGCAGACGGCTGCGCCGACTGATCCTGCTGTTGCTGCTTATACGATTAATCCGAATGACACAATCAGTATAAACGGCACATCTGTTAATCTCAATTCCGGCTCTTCTCCTATTGCCTTTAATGCAAATGGTTTTGCCGCTCGGCTTCAGGCTTCAATACAGGCCGGCGGCGGGGCATTGGCAGGGGTCACTGTTTCATATGATACCGCCAGCAATAAATTCAAGATCGGAGGAGCTGCTGTATCTGTAAACTGGCAGGGATCAGCGACAACCACAACCCCCACAACGTTTAACATAGAGAAGGCCCTTGGTTTTGACTCCAGCGGTGACCAGGCAATAGGTGCAGGTACGAGCATCGCGAGCGATAATACGGTCGGCAAATTTACGGCATCTGATAATATATTTACTGCCAACGGCGGTGCTTTTAATATCAAGGTCAATAATAGTGCTTCTACTGCGCAATCGGAGGGGGCTTTTGTTATCAACAGCACAAACAACGCTATTACATTAAACAACACAACTTATTATATAGCTTCCGGCACTTATACCGGTGCAGGGCTTGCCAAGGTACTTCAGAATAAGCTTTCCCTCAGTCCTACCGGGAGCCCTGCTATTGCCGCTCCTATAATAAACGTTTCTTATGACAGTTC
>JADFXI010000171.1 GCA_015233655.1 Nitrospirota bacterium
ACGTGAATATCAGGATAACGAAAGAGGGGGCCACGGCCGAGCAGAAGGAGGCCCTTATAAAGGGAGTTACAGACCTGCTGGCAAATATTCTCGGAAAGAACCCGGCCACTACTGTAGTCACCATAGACGAGCTTGAGACTGACAATTGGGGCATAGGTGGCGAGTCTGTCACCCGGATCAGAAAGACTTAGCGAAAACATGCCGGTAAACTGACCGGCTTTGGGAGATAACACATTGGACGACATCACCGGGAAAGATTTTGACGCAGACCCAAAAGTTTGTTTTACTCCTGAAAATTCCGGTATCAAGTATTCGGACAACGACTCTCTTGACGCAATGCTGAAAAACGTTGTCGGGTCGGTTAAGCAATACGCAGAAGTCCAGATATCCCTCATCAGGAAACTTTCCGAGATAGGCATCGCCCTTTCAGCCGAAAAGAATCCGGACCGTCTTCTTGAATCAATAGTCGGCCAGGCCCGCCTGTTTGCGGGAGCGGACGCAGGCACGCTCTATATCATGAATGAAGAAAACGATTGCCTGGAGTTTGCGATAGTCCAGAACGATACTTTAAAGACAAGAATGGGCGGCACTGCCGGCCCTATCACATGGCCGCCCGTGCCCTTAAAAAGGGATGACGCCCCGAATTTTTCGAATGTTTCATCCTATGCGGCCATCACCGGGGAGATAGTTAATATCCCGGATGTTTATGAGGCTGACGGGTTCGACTTTTCAGGCACCCGAAAATTTGATTCGGGCACCGGATACCGTTCGCAATCCATGCTGGTAATCCCGATGAAGAACAAGGAAAATGAGATTATCGGAGTTTTGCAGTTAATCAACGCTACGGACCATTCAACACAGAGAGCAGTTCCCTTTCGGCCGGATCATATCGATCTTATAGCTTCGCTGGCTTCACAGGCTGCTGTGGCGATAACTAATGTTCGGCTGTATAGAGACCTTGAGAACCTTTTTGACTCTTTCATTAAGACCATCGCTATCGCCATAGATGAGAAATCACCTTATACGGCAGGCCATATTCAGCGAGTGCAGAAACTCACTATGATTATCGCCGGGCATATGATTGATAAGACGGAAGGACCGTTTAAAGACTTTGCAATGAAGGAAGATGAGATGAAAGAGCTGAGCGTTGCGGCATGGCTCCATGACGTTGGAAAGATCATCACTCCTGAACATGTGGTGGACAAGTCGACCAAGCTTGAGAAGATCTTCGATAAGGCGCACATGATAACCGTAAGATATGAGGTCTTCAAGAGAGACGCCAGAATAAAGGCCCTGGAAGAGGTGCTCAGGGCATATGAAGCGTCGGGCGTGAAACCCAAAGACGTTAAGGAAATAGATGAGAGGTTCGAGCAGGAATACAATTCTCTTATTGATGAGGAAAATTTTGTTTTGAGCTGCAACCGGCCAGGCGAGTTCATGGATGATGATAAAATAGAAAGACTGAAAAAGATCGCTTCCAGGAGATGGCAATGCAAGGGGGAGGACTCGCCCTGCCTCACGGAAGATGAAATGACAAACCTCTCCATACGGAAAGGCTCACTTACCGCTGAAGAAAGAAAGGTCATCGAAAATCACGCCCTGGTGACATTCAAAATGCTGGGTAAACTGCCGTTCCCCAAAAAACTGAAACACGTCGTCGAATATGCTTCGGCCCATCATGAAAAACTGGATGGCACGGGGTATCCCTTCGGATTAAAGGCCGAACAATTGCCTATACCTTCAAAGGTAATCGCGATTGCCGATATATTCGAAGCATTAACTGCAAGAGACCGTCCCTACAAGAAACCGATGCCTGTTTCCCAGGCCTTAAAGATCCTCGGGTTTATGAAAAAAGACGGTCACATAGACGGCGATATACTTGATATGTTCATTGAGGACAAGCTTTACAGTGAATATGCAAGAGAGGAACTGGATGCAGGCCAGCTCGATTGCTGATTGACAGACGGCGCTTTCAGCCTGTTTTTTTCTTCCAGTACGGAGAGGACAGATCTTCAAACGCCGAGATGGCGGCAACCGACCCCTGTCCAACAGCAGTTGCAATCTGCTTTACCCCGCCGGTCACGTCTCCTGCAGCATAGACCATGCGCATAGAGGTCCTCTGAGTGCTGTCGGTCTTTACATAGCCGTCTTTGTCTGTAGGGATGTTCAGCATCTTCGCGATCTGATTGTTCGGGGTATAGCCTATGGAAATAAATACGCCGTCAACACGATGTTCTTTTACAGAGCCGTCCTTAAGGTTTTTCAGCTTTACGGCATCCACGCGGTCCTTTCCATAAATTCCGTCGACCACCATTTCGCGATAGACGGTGATGTCTCTTTCAGACAGGCTTTTCTGAAGAAATGCCTCTGCCCTCAAGGTCGGCCCCCTGTGCACAAGCGATACCTTCGCGCCCAGGCTGTTCAGGTACAGCGCATCGGTTACGGCCGAGTTTCCGCCGCCCACAACAATTACCTTTCCGCCGTCCTTGAAAAAATAACCGTCGCAAGTGGCGCAATAGCTGACGCCCCTGCCATACAGGGCCTTTTCGCCGGGGGCATCGAGTTTTCTGTGTTCGGCACCGGTAACGATTATGATGCCTTTTGCCCTGAAAAGCCTTCTTGTGGTCTTCAACTCAAATATGTTATCTGACTTGGCTACTTCAAGGACGCTTTCGTTTTCAAAAATATAGGAATACTGCAGGGACTGCTGGTACATAATATCGACAAGGTTCTTGCCGGCTATTTGACTGTAGCCCGGATAATTCTCCACAACCGGAGTTATGAGTATCTGCCCCCCGACGGTGGCCTTTTCTATAATCCCTGTCTTCAGGCCGCTGCGGCCGGCGTAAATACCTGCTGCCAGACCAGCCGGACCGCCGCCGATGATGGCCATATCAAGCTCCACAACATCCCCTGAAAAGGAAGCGGACATGACCTCTGAGGATGACAGACTCAGGATTTCTTCTACGAACATTTCAGGGGGCCTGACACCGCCGCCGATCGGCACTTCATTGATAACAGTAAACGGTACGGAGATAATATGGTATTTATCCGTGTAATCCCTGTTCTCGTACATTTCAATGATTTCGACTGAAATGAGTTCCGGCAGGGCAATGGCGGCAGATATGGCTACAAGGGCATGCTGCGGGCAGTATGGACATGTGGGCGAGACGAAGACTTGTATATGCCTCGGTTCTTTGAGTTCTAACAGCCTTTTCAGAGATTGCTCTGAAAGAATAGTCCCGTTGTTGGAAACGAGAATAAGCGCCATGATCAGAGTGCGTCCTTCTTCGCCGACAGGCGCGCCTACATAACTGACCTTCACGCTGCCGGGATTAATGAGTATGGTCGGCGAACGGGTAATTCCTCTCTGCGCGGCTTGCTCACTGTCCAGGTTATACGAGCTGAGCTTTATCTTGTCGGAAAGTCCGGCTATTGCGTCGAGCAGCATAGAGGTCGCCTCATTGTACTGGTTGGCCTCGTTGTTCAGGTATACTTCGACCTCGACACTATTCTTTAGTTGTTTGAACGTGTCGCTCAAAACTTTCTTCGTTTCATCAGGCAGCAATTCAGGGGACCGGTTATCCATATCTTTCAATTATACCCAAAAGAACAAAAGACAGGCTATAGTCGGTAGTGGTTCAGTAGCAAAAACAAACCGACCCACTACCCTATGATCAGGTTTTTTTTGTTATAATTGGTAATGTCAAAAGTCGGTTTTATATACAGTCCTGTTTTTTTGAAGCATGCTACTCCTCTGGGACATCCTGAGTCAAAAGAACGTTTGCGTGCAATAACTGCCGGTCTCGAGGCGGCCCCTTTTTGGAATGACATTATCAAGATAGAACCGTCTAAAGCTGATTTTGATGACATTGCGCGCGTTCATACGAATGGCTATATCGAAGACGTTAAGAATTTCGGGTCTGGACACTTGGATGCCGATACATATTTTTCAACGCACAGTCTTGAAGCGGCCCTGTATGCGGCAGGCGCTGTCACTGAGGCTGTCAGACGATGCAAATCCGGCGAAATAACGCATGCGTTCTGCGCGGTCCGGCCTCCGGGCCACCATGCTGAAACTGACCGTGCAATGGGTTTTTGTATTTTTAACAACATTGCGATCGGCGCGAGGTATGCGCAAAAATCAGGATACAAGAAGGTGTTTATCATAGATTTCGATGTGCACCACGGCAATGGAACGCAGCATACGTTTTACGAGGATGATACCGTCTTTTATTTCAGTACTCATCAATACCCTCACTATCCCGGCACCGGCGGCAGTGATGAAAGCGGCAGAGGCAGGGGTGAGGGGTATACCTATAATCTGCCGATGAGTTCAGGGTCCGGTTACAAAGAGTTTTTCTCTGCTTACTGCGAAGTGCTCCCCGGGTTAGTTAGGCGATTTGGTCCTGATATAGTCCTGGTTTCCGCAGGCTACGACATACACGCCAGTGACCCTCTTGCGGGTCTGAGGGTTAGCGACGAAGGCATTCGCTCTATTGTTTCATGCATTCTGTCATCACCGGCCGGACCTGAGCCTGTCCCAATAATATTTGTTCTGGAAGGCGGATATGATCTCGAAGCCCTGGCCAGCTCCGTGCGTATTACAATTGAAGAAATGCTCAAGGCGTAAGAAAGCAACCTAGAATCCCAACCCCTTCAGCAGATTGTTGATTTCTTGCTGGGACATGTTTTGTTTCTCTTTGTCCTCTATCTTGCCGTCCTCTACCTTATAGCCGTATATATTCAGGACTTTTGCCAGCCCTGCTTCCACGTCTCTTACCAGACCTATGACTTTTTTCAGCGTCTGCCCGGTAAGGTCCTGAAAGGATTGAACGGTCAGTAACTCCATCAGGTCTTCTTCTGTCCTGCCCTTGAACTCTCTCATGAACCGCAGGGCCTCTTCAGGTCCCGCGAGTTTTTGAAGGTTCCGGTCGAAGTCGGTCATAAGGGCCATATGTGTTTCTACTATTTCCAATGTCTTCGTTACAGCGTCTTCGGTCCTGCCAATGACAAGCTCAAGGTTGTCAGCCGCTGCGGGTATGCCGGAGATTGCCGCGTCCTTAAGCTTTACATCGAGAGCGCTGCTGACCCCTTTCATCGTGTCGTGAAGTGTTCTGGTGAGGCGCCCCACTTCCTTGAAAAGACCTTCCTGTCCGCACGACATGATGTTCTTTATGTGGGCGTCGGCCTTTTC
>JADFXI010000172.1 GCA_015233655.1 Nitrospirota bacterium
ATATGCTATGCATCATGACGGAAGGGGGGAGCTTTAATGAACTCTCTGCCGCAATTGGCGACATTTCTCGTGCCGCATATGAAGGAATCGGGCGCTACTGGAAGCCGGCGGGGAAATAGCTCTGACTCAGTTGTCAGACGAATTCAATTCCGCAACGGTACGTATTGTCGTCGATGAGCATGGAATTCTTAACGATGCCTGCCACATAGTTTGCTCCGTCATTTAAGACGTCAAACCTGATAACGCAGCCGGATTCGACCGGGCAGGCAGTATGAATACCCATTCCGGCTTTGCTGATATCGACTATATGTGCGTTCTGTTCAAGCGCCTTGATATTTTCGAGACAGTTTACGTTGAATGTTATCTCTTTGGAATATGGGATGCGATCGATAAACCGCCGCTCAGAAATCGGGTTTGATTTGTGACCGGCTGACGAAGATGAAGCATCAACTCTCGATCCGGAAGGATTGGGGCCTTTTTCCAATAGTTGTTGTGCAAGTGCCTTAATGTATGTGAGTTCAAAGGGCTTGGGGATGAACATGTGGGCACTTTTATCTATAAGCTCCCTGTAGTAATAATTGATATGCGAGGCCGACATGGCAAGGATTATCGTCTCATGTGACAGTTTCTTTATCTCCATCATTAAATCGATGCCGATCATATCCGGGAGAGCGAGGTCGAGAAAGCATAGATCGTAAAAGCTGCTGCGGCACGCTTCGATGGCATCCGCCCCATTGTTGACGGTATTTACTTCTGTTTTGCTGTCCTGTAATATTTTTGCCAGAGAATACTGTATCAATGGCTCGTCATCAACTATCAAGACTTTTTTCATTGGATTTTAATTTGCAATTTTAATACCACCTGAGCTTCTTGTGCAACCAGTAGCTGCATTCCCTGAAAAGTCGTTGGATACAAGTGAATTAAGGCGCGATTCGTCATCGTGAAATTATGGCCGGGTTGATCGTTGATGCAACGCATTCGGTTATATCGCCATAAACATTTGGTGAAGAAACCTGCATCAAGGAGCATTTCCATCCAGTTTAATGGTTTTAACTATAGTTTACATGGAGAAATTATCTAATTTTCTAAGCCTGTTGTGTTAATATATAGCTACTTTTGGATGAAGACCTTCACTCTATAGTATAGTGCCTTTACGGTGTGTTAAACTGGTATGTGTTTTGCTCACTCTACGAAACTAATAGGGAGTTCCCGATGAAAGAAAAAAAACCGTCAGGATTATCGCTGGTTTATTGCATAGCTTTGCTCATGTCGCTTCCGGCTTTCCTTGTTGCTTTTTGCGCAACAGCCATTGCTGAAGATGGCTGCATAACGGGCAAATGCCACTCTTCCCTGACATCGGCTAAGGTTGTGCATCCGGCAATGTCCATGGGATGCTCTTCCTGCCACGAAGCGGTAAGCCAGCAGCACCCGCAAAAGAACGTTAAAACTTTCAAACTCACTCAGGACCCGCCGGGGCTTTGCGCGAATTGCCATTCGCCGTTCGGCAGCAAGAAGTATGTGCATACCGCAGTCAAGAACGGCATGTGCACATCGTGTCACGATCCGCATGCCTCTGCACAGCAGAAGTTGCTCCTGAAACCGGCCAACGAAATCTGTCTGACATGCCACGCCGACAAGAACGGCTTCAAGTTCATGCACGGCCCTACTGCAGCCGGAGACTGTCTCATGTGCCACAGTCCGCATGAAACTGACAATACGGCGCAGACATTAAAGCCTGGAGAGGAAGTATGTTTTACGTGCCATCTCGAAATGCAGGCCGAGGTCAAGAAGGCGCATCTGCATCCCGCCCTTGCCAACGGCTGCACTTCATGCCACAATCCCCACGGCTCTGCATTCAAGAAATTTTTTATAGCAGAAGGCAACGACCTTTGCTTCCAGTGCCACCCAAATATCCAGGAAAAGCTGACAGGGTCAGCGGTCGTGCATCCGCCTGTCCTTACAGGATGTACCACTTGCCACTCTCCACATGCAAGTGACGCTGAGAGGCTCTTGCCGAAATCGGGCATAGAGTTCTGTCTCACATGCCATATGGATTTGCTGAAAAAAGAGTACACGGTGCTTCACGGACCGATAAAAGAGGGCAAATGCTACGCATGCCATGACCCTCACGGTTCTCCTAACAGAAGGCTGCTGGTCAAGGAGTTTCCGACCGATATATATAACCCGTACACAGATAAGGAATATGAACTTTGTTTCTCATGTCACAAGAGAGACCTCCTTCTGTTTCCGGAGACCTCTTATGCAACTGGCTTCAGGGACGGTGATAGAAACTTGCACTATGTCCATGTAAACAGGAAAGAGAAAGGGCGGAGTTGCGTAATATGCCACAACATTCACGGCGGCCCTCTGCCGAAATTGATAAATGATAAGACACACTTCGGGAACTGGGACCTGCCGATCAAATTTGAAAAGACCGAAAACGGCGGGAGTTGTTCGCCTGGGTGCCATAAACCGGTCGGTTATGACCGCAAGAACCCGTTAAAAGGCGGCATGACGGTAAAAGAAAAGGAAAAAGAGAAAGAGAAAGAAAAAGAGAAAGGAGGAAAACAATAATGGAAGTTCCGTGTCCGAGTGAAACTGTCGAGCGGTCATCTCTCTACCGTTTTGCAGTGACGTGCACCATAATATTTCTCTCTGGAGTTCTTCTGACATCGGCGGTAATCTGGTATTACACATACAGGGAACCTGCTGCATCTTATCTCGAAAATTACAGGATGATCGCGCATCTCAGGAGCGAACTTGTATACACATCTATTTTTATTTATGCGGTCACATCTCTTTTTATTGTTGCCGGCACAGCTGTTCTTTCGTTGGTATATTCCCATAGAGTGGCAGGTCCTCTGTATAAGCTCGGCATGTTCGTACGCAAGACAGCACTTGGTGATTTTACGGGGCATGTTACACTCAGGCGTAACGATGTTATTCATCCGCTTGCCGAGGACATCAACAAACTCATAGATTTCTATCGTTCAACAATTATTAAATTGGAAACCGGCGCAGTTGCTCTGGAGAGCACTGCCAGGGTGATAAGCGACGCTTCAGGACCGCTCCGCGAGGATGATCTTCATAAAGCGGCCGCCCATGTCAGGCATAAAGCCGGTGAAATCGGTGAAATATTGCATAGCTTCAGTTTATGAAAAGGAGCAAGACCGCATTCCTTTCTTTTCTGGTTCTGCTTGCGGGCATATGGGTATATAGCATGGAAAAAGACCCACATGCCTTCAAACAGTCCGAATGCGTGAATTGCCATCAGGTGGACTCATCCGGCAAGGTTTCTAAACAGACGACGGCACCGGTTATAATGATATGTAAGAAGTGCCACGAAGACATTTTTTCCAAAGGCTACATGCATCCTGTCAATGTCAAACCACGCACGGCGAATGTTCCGAAAGACATGCCGCTGTCGTCCTCCGGCGAGATTAACTGCGCTACGTGTCACAATATGCATGGTCAACGTATGACCCCTTACGGGACGAAATCGAACTATCTGAGGCGGTTGGAATCCGGGAAACGTTTCTGCGAGACCTGTCACAAAAGCGGTATTGGCACTCAGTCACACAAGGCCGCTCTCGGCGAGGCCCATTTCAACGCAAAATATGTCGTTACCGACCCTTCCCAGCAGATAGATCCCATTTCGAAGGACTGTATTTCATGCCACGATGGCTCGTTTTCTTCGTCTGTCATGGCGGCTGGGGCATGGCAGCATGGAAAAGACTTTATGAAGTTCGACAAAGGAGAGCATCCTATCGGCGTCGATTATGAACAGGCGAGGTCACGGCGAGGATCAAGAGCAGACCTTAAGCCTATTGGTGCAGTCGATCGCAGGTTACGTTTTTTTAACGGAAAGGTCGGGTGCGGTACATGTCATGATCCTTACTCGACGCTCGAAAAGAAACTTGTGATGAGCGACAGTGAAAGCAAGCTATGTTTTTCATGCCATTCAATGGGGAGGAAGTGATGGAGAAGGGATATAAAAGAAGAAATTATTTTATCAATAAGGGTTTCCAGGGAGCGTTTATTGTCAGGCTGCTTGCAGTATCTTTTGCTGGAAGTGTCTTCGCAGTCCTGCTTTTCATAGCGCTCGCCGACAGGAAAATAGACAGCCTGCTCTATTCCATGACAATACCTTATTCAGTTTTCAAGGGCAATATCCTGCTTCGGGAGGCGCTCTGGGCAAATGGGATAGCTGTTGTTGTCATTGCTGTCATATTTGTAGTTGCGGGCATCGCTCTTTTTCGGAAGATAACGGGACCGCTGCTGAATATAAAGAACGGCGTAGCAAAAATTAGCAGTGGTAATCTGAAAACAAGAATTGTCCTTCGCAAGGACGATCAATTCCAGGACTTTGCCTGTGAAGTTAATCAGCTTAGTACCGAACTGCAGAACAAGTTCAGCGCTATTGCCGGTAGGTCGAAACAGATCTCCGCATTGGCCGAGGAACTCGAAAAGTCCGGCAATGGTGCAGATCGGGAGCGCATAGCAGCCCTCTGCAACGAGATAAAAGAGCTTAGACAGGCCATAGGGGAATTCAGGAAATGATTAAATTTTTAGTGCTGTCCCTGGTGTCTTTGGTTTGTATGTTCCCCGCCTCAATATATGCGGCCCATGATATACCGGCATTGCGCTGCCTCGAATGCCACAAGAGACTTCCTTTCGATAACAGCCGGGCGTACGTGTTTGCAGCCGACTTTTCCGGCGTTTGCAAATCCTGCCATAAGCGCTCTGCTCATACACATCCTGTCGAGGCCGTGCCCTCGATGCCGGTTCCAGCCGACATGCTGCTGGACGGCAAAGGACGGCTGACGTGTGCAACATGCCACGCATTCCATATGGGCGATGCAGTCTCCGATGGAGAAAAGACCTTTCTTCTCAGAAGGCAAAAAGGGAAGACCTTCTGTTACAGCTGCCATACGAAGCTGTGAGATTGCCTTGTGTGTGCATTTTCCGGATGAATCTTGCCACCTATTCCGGAGCAAACTTGCCACCCTCGACAGGGTAAATACCAACTCGTATATCTCACAGTTTTTTTCGGATTGTAATAAAATCATCTACTGTCAAGCCGGCGCCTTCAAGAATTCTTTTGAATGTTTTGGGTCTGATTATTTCGCCCGAGTGATAGGCCACTATAGTCTGCTTGCCTGTTAAAGGATGCTTCCACTTTTGATGAC
>JADFXI010000173.1 GCA_015233655.1 Nitrospirota bacterium
CTTACGGAGTTCCTTATAACGCATTCTTTGCAGTCTTCAGCATGGCCGCATCCGTCAGGACTCTCGCCGGCATGAATGCAATGCAAAACGTCACCGCCTCTTTGATTGTATATGTCGTCGATACCGGCACCCAGCAACTGCGAGGCAGCTACGTTCAAACCCAAAACCCGAACATCGTCATCCGTCAAAAGTAAAATCGACGGGATTGCGTCAAACAGCTTCCTGATGAAATCGTCATCCCCAAGTATTCTCTCATCCATATCTACAATTGCTCCCTGATATCTTCTCCTATTCTTTGGTAACCTAAGATTTCTCCACGAGGCAATATTTTATCAGAAAAATATAATCATGTCAGGAAGAGTTTGTCAACGGCATAATCCAAAAAATGCTGACGACATATTCGCGACCAATGATAAAACAACTGCTTCAGACAATCGGACCTACCCTGACCTTATAGTTGATGCAAAACGAAAGTATTGCAGATTTCCGAAAGAAGTATAGAGAATGAACAAGCTCACTGGCAGCTTTCAAGGGCACCGGAAAAGCCGCCCTGTGCAGCACCTTGTTGGGCATTGTCTCTATAAGCTCGCCCCTTGCCTGTGCCGGGATGAGGCGCGTGTCTTCCTATAAGTGGACGGTACTCTCGAGGGACGTCAGACACCGCTTCAGGTGGAGGAACAAATGGTACCCGTTTCATTTTCAATTTGCAGCACTCACGGAACTTCTTTCCGGTAACTTGATTCACAATTTCTCTGGCCACCACTTCCGATAAAAGTGAGGGAACTGCATTTCCAATTTGTCGCTGGATCTCAACGCGGGGGCCATCAATACGAAATGATCGCGGGAAAGTCTGGATTGCTGTCAGCTCTTTCCATGACAATTTTCTGTTTGTCCAATGAAAGGGACCAACTGCCGAACCAGGTTGGGCTTGAATAGTCCAACTGGGTCTACTCTTCGCAAGCTTTAAAAGGAAGCACCAATATCGTGTTCTCCACCCAAACATTGGCAACCCACCTTTTCTATCTGTGTGCCATAGATAATTTTCTCCTTCTGGAATCGAAGGGAGCAGATTGGCCCACTTTCCGCCCACCTCCAGCTTTTCGCTCGGCTCAGGCAACATTGCCCCAATCGCATCCCATACCGTTACATACGACTCTCTGGAAATATCTAATAGAGTATGGTTTTCAGTATCTACGTCACGGTGGGTCGCTTCAGGGAAGCGAAATTCCTTGCCATCTCTAAGTGCAACCAAAAAAAATCGTACGCGAAGCTGTGGTACGCCAAAATCTGCGGCATTTAATACGCGCCACACGGGACGATAGTCTGTACCGATTGCGCGGTTGATTTTTCGGATTTGGTTAAGAATGAACTGAAATCCTTCCTCCTTTCCGGAATAGTTGATTCCGTGAACATTCTCCAGCAGGAAAGCTCTCGGCCGAAGTTCTTGGACAACGCGGAAATATTCGCCCAGCGTGTTAGAGCGCGGATCATTCAATCTAAGAGTGTCACCCTTAGACCAGTATGCGGATTTGGAAAATGGTTGGCACGGTGGCCCGCCGATAACCAGATCAACGCCTTCATGTGACCATCCCACAACCTTTCTAATGTCACTTTCCGATACTTCCTCAAGCGGCGCTTCAATGACATTGCTTCGAGCATTCAGTCTTAGTGTATTGCATGAGTACTTGTCAAAATCATTCCTGAGGACAACATCACATCCTGCTGCCTCAAAGCCGTAGTCCAAACCACCACATCCAGAAAAAAGACTGACCGTAAGCATCAAATCTCCGGGTCGAACACAAGTTCAGTGCGTTTGCGGTTCACTGCTTCAATTATGTTTACTATTCAATTTGATCGTACGCGCGCGTGTATCTCGTCCCAGCTCTTTGTCTCGCTGCTAACACAAATATGAACATTCACTTCGGCACTCGTGCCTGTGCCCCAGGCTCTCAATCCAATGCCAGGAGTTCTTTTCGGCAGTTTCTGAAGAATGCGAATGGCTTTTCGAGCTGATATAACCCTAAAAACAGGAAGCGCTACATGCTCTGAGAAATCAGACCAATGCTTGTTTACCATCGAGTAAATGAACTTATCTTCGGCGTCTCGAATCAGCGTTCCAGAATACTCGTTCAGCAACCTCCAAACTTCCGCCTCGTCTCTATTGAACTGCGTAAGTAGGTGGCTCTCGATCTTCCTGATGAGAGTGTAATCAACGGAGACTGCGTAAAGAAGATTATGCTCCTTTTCTACTGCATCGTGCGCTTTGTATGCGGGAATTGGAATGCAATCATTGGGCTCAAGGCCAACGAGCTGTGCTGCGTTCTCGAACCGAGTTCCGGCGTTCTTAACATTGATTGGCAACTCAAGTCCATTCTCAAAAATGGTGAAATCAACCAGCGTGTGCCCACTGAAACGCTCATCTTTATAGTCGATTGAACGGCGTGCTTCGCGCAAGCGGTCCAGTTCGTCGAGAAACTGACGTTCTGTGACTGCCGCAGGGAAAAGCTTGGTTACGGGATTTTCAGCAGAACCAGTTTTCTTTCTTGGTTCCAGTAGGGTTGTGAAATCCACTGTGTGAAGTTTTTCGACTGTCTCCCGACTGCGGGTGAGCGTCAATGGACTGCTTTCATAGAGTTCCCTGGCAACTTCATCGGCGTCACGACCATGGCGTAGCGCAACTTGTGCTCGGCCAAGACATGCACCAATCCATCGGCAATCTGGGAGAACCCTTGCTATGCTTTCTGCTTTCATCTATGAGTGCCTTACTTTGTATGCCCCACAATATGTTTAACTGGTTTCTTGTTATCATACTTCACGCGCTCGAAATGAGCAAGGATACGACATCTTTATGGGGGCTGCACCTATATTTTCTAACTTACGAAGACCATTTTTTTCTTTTGCAAGGATTCAATTTCAAAATTTGCCGTTCAGCTATAACAACGCTGAATTTGCCTGTTTTCCATTCGTCAACGAGTTTTGATGAGGTTTCTGATGTGGCAATAAGTCCAGATATCCAAATATTGGTGTCTATTACGGTTTTAAGAGGCACGCCTGCTCTTGCGCACTTCTTTGATCGCGTCTTTTATATCGCTTTCTATTTCCTTTGTAGAGAACATGGCAGTTTTGCTGCGGATAGCTTTGAGTGACCTGTCAAATTTTCTTTGCCAGTCCCTATCAGAGAGTATCTGTATCTGGACTTGCTGTTTATCTCTAAGGCGTAATTTCTTCAATGGTTTGAAAACTCCGTCTTCATAAATAGCGTCGATAGTTTTAAACATTTCACTCCTCCGTGTCTTAAAGATAGCATACGGTTATTAAAGGACGCAACCGGCAAAAGGACTATAAGAATATATCTATCTGAATCACGGTATTTCTTTTTATAATATTAGACTAACTTATTATAATTAAAGGAAATGCTGGCGGGAGCGTGCGGGAATCTAACCATACTAATGAGATTGTAACCTGTTGACAATACCCTTTAAAAGAAGATGGATTTAATCCTGTATTAGTGATATTATAGTTTTAGAGGGGTGGTGTTAAAGATGAACTCGAAAAATGAGGTCATTAACGACGAACCGCTTACGTGCTGGGAGTTTAAAAAGTGTACGCAAAAGGACTGTCCGATATACAATCAAGACCATGGTGAAATATGTTTTGCCATAAGGAAGACATTATGCAACGGAAAACTCCAGGAAGGTGGCTTCAATAAATTCATAGACAACTGTATAACATGTGATTTTTATAAACTGGTAAAGGCCAGGCGTTCTCATAAGTAGAGCGATAAGGAATGTCTCCTAGTCCAACGCATGCCAAATAAATGAGTGGCGGGAGCGTGTGGGAATCGAACCCACCCTGCCGGTTTGTGGCCGGCAACACTGGATTTGAAGTACAAAAAGCAGTAAATTAAGCAACTTGCATAAGCCCTTGGTATTGAGGAATATAACTTTAATATCAAGGGCTTTGCCTTTTATTGATATTGTTGCGTATGATTGCCCTTGATTGCTTATTGTTGGAGGTGAGGGTTACAAAAATGGTTACAAAAGCCGGGCCGGGATGAAATGCTTTCTTTGCATATCTTTTCAGATACGAACTGCATATTTACTGCATAGCTGAGAGAAAGAACATAGAACTCCAAAGTCAGTGTAATGCACTTTGTCGCACCACGATGACCTATAAGTCCTCTCTATGTGGCATGACGTTTTCTTTTCGGAGAACGTTACCTGTCTTCTTGAAACAGTTTCCACAAAGGGGACATTTCCATTTTGGTGTGACAAGGATGGAAAATTACCTTGACAGAAAGGCGGCATGACACTATAATCTCGTTGCTAACACGATTTTTCAGTCACCTTACGAGGAGGAAACTATGAAGAAAGCCGCCTCTTTTGCCGCTGAAGTTTCAGCGATATGTTGTGCGTTTCTATTGACGTTTCTTTCCGGAGCCGGATACCCGGCCCAGATTACGCATACGCTGACGTCCAAAATTACCACAATCTCTCCCGGCGGGACTGCCGGTCCGATTACTTCGACTATCACCAATACCGGCAGTTCGAGTTACACGGTCAACTTGTGGGCCAGCGTCTATACCCCCGGCGGTTCGTGGGTCAACAGCGTTTCAACGCAGTTCACGCTGGCCGGCGGACAGACTCTCAGCAATAACAATATCAACATGTATGTACCTCCGCTTGCAGGCACAGGGACTTATTATTTCTGCGAATATGTGAATGACTCGGGGGGGAATGCAATCGACCATGAATGTGTCAGCTTTACAGTATCCTCTGGCGGGTCTTCGAACAAAACTTCCTGTGACTTTGGCAGTGCTTCAGTCAGCGGAACCGGCAACTTCACATATTCGGGAACTGAAAGCTCTTCCTCGGGAGCAAACCAGTCTGCAAGCGATTCGGGAACTTCCTCCGTCAACAGCGACGGCTCAATTGCTTTTAGCTCTTCAGGTGGTGGCCTTCTGCAGTGCGGGCTACGGTCGGATGCGACTGCTGCGGTCTGCGCAAAAGTTAGCGATGCCGCCAACCAGCAGTTCCGTATGTT
>JADFXI010000174.1 GCA_015233655.1 Nitrospirota bacterium
CAATACGTGAAGGAGTGTTAAAAAACCTGCAAATCACTCACGAACACTTTCAGACCCTTTATGACAAGGCGCAGATCAATTATGACGTGTATGACAGCAAAAAGGTTTCTAACTTGAGGGGCTTTGCTTCAAACAACACGATCCAGATTTTGGTGATAAATATTGATGCCTTTGCCAAAGACGAAAATGTCATAAACAAACCCAACGACAGGCTCACCGGCAAAAAACCCATAGAATTCCTGCAAAGCAGCAACCCGATTGTCATCGTGGATGAACCGCAGAACATGGAAACTGACATCCGTAAAAGAGCTATTGCTAATCTAAACCCTCTCTGCACTCTTCGTTATTCCGCCACCCACACCAACCTCTACAACCTGTTGTATTCCCTCAATCCTGTAAAGGCGTATGATTTAGGTTTGGTTAAGCAGATAGAGGTTGATTCCATCATTAGCGAAAATGCAATGAATGAAGCTTTTATTCAGTTGGAGAACATAAATGCTGCAAAAACCAAAATAACCGCCAAGATAAAAATTGATTGCAACTCGGACAAGGGAATTGCAAAAAAATCCGTTACTGTCAGGGCCGGTGATGATGTTTACAAGCTCAGCAACCAGAGAGAGATTTATAGAGACGGATTTATCATTGATGAAATTGACGCGGGCAACGGCACTATTTCCCTCACCAATGGGTTGATGCTTTCGGTAGGCGAAAGACAGGGCGGAATGAATGATGAGATAATGAGGTTCATGATTCGCCGGACCGTTGAAGAACACCTCAAAAAAGAAAGGGTCTATCAAGGCAAAGGGATTAAGGTGCTGTCTCTCTTTTTCATCGACAAGGTCAGAAACTACCGTGAGTACGACGTAAACGGCAATCCGGTAAAAGGCAAGTTTGCAGGGTGGTTTGAGGAGATATATAAGCAAGAGGTTGCCAAACCTGCCTTCCACAACTTGCTGCCCTATCCCTCTGATGCTCTTCACGGCGGTTATTTCTCGCAAGACAGCAAGGGTAGGGTAAAGGACACAGGCGGTGAAACGCAGGCGGATGATGACACATATAAACTGATAATGCGGGACAAAGAGCAACTGCTTGATCCGAAAACGCCGCTTCGCTTCATATTCAGCCATTCCTCGCTGAGGGAGGGTTGGGATAACCCAAATGTGTTCCAGATATGCACTTTGAACGAGACCAAATCGGAGATCAAAAAGAGACAGGAAATAGGGCGAGGGTTACGCTTGTCGGTGAATCTGGATGGCGAGCGTATATTTGACCGTAACATAAACAAACTGACGGTTATAGCGAATGAATGCTATGAAGATTTCGCCAAGGCCTTGCAGAATGAAATACGGGACGATTGCGGAGTGGACTTTACAGGGAGAGTAAAAAACAGGGGCGACCGGAAAAAGATCGCTTTGCGTAAGGGATTTGAGGCAGATCCTAAATTTTTACAGATTTGGGAAAAGATAAAATTTCAAACTCGATACAGCGTTGAATATAATACAGATGAATTGATTACCCTAGCTGCAAAGGCTGTAAAGCGTATGCCGGAAACGAAAAAGCCGACTATTAAATCAACCAAGAGAAGAGTTTTGATAACTCAAGAAGGCGTCGAAGGGCTATTGGTGAGCGACAGTGCCGATGATGATTATGAATGCTGGTTTGGACTCCCGGATATGCTTGCTTATATTCAGTCAAAGACCGAATTGACGAGACATACCAGCCTGGAAATACTTAAAAAGTCGGGAAGGTTAAATGAAGTGCTGCTCAACCCTCAACTCTTTATGGATAACGTAGTTATCGCTATTAAAGCTGTGCTGTATGACTTAATGGTGGACGGAATCAAGTATGAAAAGATTGGCGATAGGATTTATGAAATGACACTGTTTGAAGACAACGACATAGAAATATATCTTGACCGGTTCACCTTTACAGTAAACAACCGGGACAAGACCATTCATGAAAACTATATTTCTCTTGATTCATCTATAGAAAATCAGTTTGCAAAAGATTGTGAGAGCAGTGAGAATATTGAGTTCTATTTTAAACTCCCTTTTTGGTTCAGGATAAATACTCCGATAGGCACTTATAACCCCGATTGGGCCATAGTTTTCAAAGGAGAAAAGAAGATCTATTTCGTGGCTGAAACAAAAGGCGACGACCAGGAACTGAGACAGAGCGAGAAAATGAAGATTGACTGCGGAAGAGCCCATTTCAAAGAGTTTGAACATGTAACTTTTTCAGGACCTATTTCATTGGTTTCCGAACTGAATTGCTGAGGACTAACACATAGAGGAGGCACAAAGCTACTGTGCTTGGAAGTAAGGTTTAACGGTATGAACAAGATTAAAAACAAAAGAGCTGTTGTGCTTCTAAGCGGCGGACTTGATTCAGCTACAACAGCTACAATTGCAAAGGCAGAAGGTTATGAGGTCCATGCTTTGAGCTTCGATTATGCCCAGAGACACCTGCTTGAGCTACAGTCTGCGAAAATGGTTGCTGAAAGCCTCGGTATCGACAAGCA
This sequence comes from Nitrospirota bacterium, assembly GCA_015233655.1. Taxonomy (GTDB): domain Bacteria; phylum Nitrospirota; class Thermodesulfovibrionia; order Thermodesulfovibrionales; family Dissulfurispiraceae; genus JADFXI01. The sequence continues at coordinate 2,522 of JADFXI010000174.1, forward strand.
CCTTTTTATGAAATTCGACCTGAGGGAAATCGGCGGTTCAGCCCTGACGTCGGATATCGAAGTGCCGAAAGACAGAGAAAAGAAGACAGAACAGGGCCCCCAAAAAGTCGAAAGACTTTTTGGGACGCAAGATATTCCTGTCACCTATGTTCCGGCCCGCAACACCATTTTCCTTTCTTTTGCCCTGTCGTGGGCTGAAGTGCTCGAAGCCCCTCATATTTTTATAGGCGCCAATGCTATTGACTACAGCGGGTATCCCGACTGCAGGCCTGAATACTTCGCTGCTTTTGAATCAATGGCGAACCTGTCGACTAAAATATCTGTAGAAGGGAAAATGCAATTTAAAATCAGGACCCCCCTGATTAACCTTACAAAGGCTGAAATAATAAAGAAAGGTTCTGCCCTCGGCCTGGACTACGCAAAGACCTGGAGCTGTTACGACCCGCAGGAAGTACAGAAGACAGACAAGGAAAGTCCGTCTTCCGGGCACTTTGTCCCCTGCGGCAGGTGTGATAGCTGCCTTTTGAGGGCAAAAGGCTTCAGGGAGGCGGGGCTGACCGATCCGCTTGACCATAGGCTGTTTCAGAAGTAAACTTATGTATGCTTGAATCACTTTTCAACCCTGAATCAATCGCAGTGATTGGCGCTTCAAGAGATCCGAAGAAGGTCGGCTATGCTGTCCTGCACAATCTTATCAAATTCAACTATGCAGGCAGCATATACCCGGTCAATCCCTCACCCGACGATATCCTTGGACTAAATACATACCCGCGTACTTCAGATATAGGCAAGCCCGTCGGGCTTGCCGTGATCTCGGTCCCGGCCAGGGCAGTGCCTGATACCCTGCTTGATTGCGCAGCTGCCGGTGTCAGGGCGGCTGTTATACTGAGCGCGGGATTCAAGGAAGCCGGCGCCGAGGGCATACGCCTTGAAGAGAGGCTGAAAGAGATTAGTGCGGAGCACGGTATACGAATACTGGGGCCGAACTGCCTCGGCATAATAAATACTTCTAACAGCATGAATGCCTCTTTTGCAGGAGGAATGCTGCCAAAAGGCAAGGTCGCTTTTTTTTCCCAATCAGGAGCTCTTGGCATAGCCATCCTTGATTGGGCCCTGGGCAATAACATGGGGTTCTCGAAGTTTATCAGTCTGGGCAATAAGGCGGACCTTAATGAGTCGGACTTTATAGAATACTTCTCCGGAGATGCTGATACCGACGTTATTTTAGGCTATATCGAGGATGTCATAGACGGCAGGAAATTCCTGGAGGTTGCAAGGAAAACTACAAAAGTAAAGCCGATAATCCTGATTAAATCCGGAGGGACCGAAGCAGGAGCGCGTGCAGCTTCATCTCACACCGGCGCTCTTGCAGGATCTGAGACAGCATTCAATGCGGCCTTCAAACAGGCCGGCATAATACGGGCACAGGGGATACAGGAATTGTTTGATACCGCCCTTGTTTTTGCATCGAACAAACTTCCTTTAGGCAATGGGCTTCTTATTATCACTAATGCCGGCGGCCCTGGAATACTCGCGGCAGACATGGCTGAACAGACAGGGGTCAAACTCCCTATTATGGCAAAAGAAACTATCGAGGCAATGGCAAAAAAGCTGCCTTCGAGCGCCTCGCTTTATAACCCTGTCGATATTATCGGAGATGCCACTTCAGAACGCTATGCCGCTGCCCTGAACAGTGCCATCAGTGATCCTAATGTAGACGGCATTCTCGTCATTCTCACCCCTCAGGCGATGACCGATGTCGGAAACACTGCTGATATCATTATTCGCGCAGGCCAGGAGACTGAGAAGCCGATCATCACATCTTTTATAGGAGAAGTGAGTGTCAGGGCCTCAATAGAGAAGTTGAAGGAGGGGGGTGTTCCATCTTTTTCGTATCCGGAAACAGCAGTCAGGTCTTTCAGGAAGCTGTGCGATTTTACCCTTTGGAAAAACGCTCCGGTGGAGCATGCGCCGGTTACCGTATTAAACAAGGATGCAGCAGGAAGAATCATTGACTCGCTTTTGCGTGAAAGCCGGTTTGAGGTTGGCGAAGATATAGCCATGGACATTTTGTCCGGGTATGGGTTTGAATTTCCTGAGCGGGCCCTGGCAAAAACTGCAAAAGAAGCCGGTGCTATTGCCGAGCGTATAGGGTTCCCCGTGGCAATGAAGATTTCTTCTCCCGATATCCTCCACAAGACCGATGTCGGCGGGGTAAAGCTGAATATTAACTCTGAAGTAGCGGCTGAAGACGCCTTTATGGAAATAAC
>JADFXI010000175.1 GCA_015233655.1 Nitrospirota bacterium
TCGGTAATAAACAAAGCCGTCAAGACGGTTTGAAGACGTGCATCCGGCCAAAAATAAGCCGACAAGAAAAACAAGAATGTAAAACGCACTGGGGCGCTGCAGTGGTCTGTGACTTATGAAATGAGCTTGCCGGGCCAGGTTATCTGAGCGCATTGCTGTCAAGCATTTCGGTCTGCTTCAAAGTTCCTGAAAATCTCTATGACCGACAGGAATAATGCCACTACAAGGGGACCCATAATCAGCCCCACGAGTCCAAAAAATTCGATGCCGCCGAGTACGCTGAAAAAAATCACTACAGCAGGCATGCGTGTTCTGTTGCCTATCAGTATGGGTCTGACACCATAGTCTATGAGGCTGATGCCGAACACGCCGATCAGGGTCATTTCAATGCCTTTCAGAACAGATACCTTTACGAAAAGATATGCTGCTATGACTCCCCACACAGCAAAGGCCCCGAGCATGGGAATGAATGACGCAGCGGCTGTGGCGGCCCCCCACAGGACAGGTGATCTCAAATCCATTACAGTATATGCAATTCCGGCGATGATGCCCTCCATAATCGCCACCAGCACGCCGCCATATATTGTAGAAATTACTATGTCCCTTATCTGTGACGCGAGCTTTTCTTTTTGCTGCTCAGAGAACGGCATGTAATCTCGGCTTTTCAGGAGAAACGCAGCGCCGTCCTTAAGCATGAAGAATATGGACAATGACATGAAAATAAAGTTGATGAAGACAGTGATAACGCTGCCCAGCCCTACAGGTATTTTGCCGATTAACTCCTTTCCTATGAGCGCGGCATTATCCAGGATTGTTTTTTCCATATCAGCATCGGTAAATGGAAGATTAAAGACATTTGTTGTCCAGTTCAGCAGATAATGCACAGTCGGGTCGCGCAATATATTTTGAAGGGCTTCGTTTTTTCCCGTTCCCATATGCGATGAGATGTCCCTCACTTCATTAATCAGGAGGTAAGTAAAATATGAAAAAGGCCCGACAATGATTGCGATAATGATACAGAGGACTATAAGAGAGGCAAGCCATTTCCATTTCAGGTATCTCAATGAAAAGCTGTACAAAGGGTAAAACACTATGGACAGTACTATGCCCCACATTATGGGCGTGAGGAAGGGGTCAATTATCTTGAAAGTAAGAAATCCGAGTGAAGCAACGAGGAAAAGCATGGCAATAAAGTAAAACCGGGTGGCCCTCACGCTATCTCGTATCTCCTTTTCCGCGAACTGTCGCCTGTTTTATGAATAATTCAAGGATCTTCAGTGAGAGAGCATCACTGGCCCGTTCGACGTGCCATTGCACACCGACCCTGAAAGGGTGCCCCGCATCATAGATGCCTTCAATCAGTCCCTCCTCCGATTCGGCAAATACATCGAGACCGCTTCCCAAAATTTTGACTGCCTGGTGATGACTGGAGTTGATTGTCAGAGATGCCGAATTGAAATCCTGAAGCAAGTCCCCTGAAAGCCTTATGCCGTGTTGTTTGTCCCGATGGTCCTGTGCCCCGTCAATCTGATGCCCTATGTCCTGATACAGGCTACCTCCGAGCATTACGTTGATAAGCTGCATTCCATAGCATATCCCGAGAACGGGCTTCTCTTTATTAAATGCCTCCTGCAAAAGCGCCAGCTCGAAATCTATTCTGTCTCTTGACGCCAATTTAAGGCATTGTGACGGGACCGAAACGGTTTCGTTATAGTATTCGGCGGGAATGTCGCCTCCGCCTGGAACGATAAGACCGTCAATAATTTCTACTATACGGGGGATATCGCCGGAAACCGGCACAAGCACCAGCGGCGTGCCTCCTGATCGGACCACCGCAGAAACATAGTCGGGCTTAAGCCTGTAAAGGCCCTCGTCATAGTCTGCCGTTATGCCGATCAGGGGTCTCATGTAATCACGGTTCCGGAAAGAGAGCCTGTAAACTCTCCTCCATCGACAGCCAGTGTCCCGTTAACAAAAACATGCTCGATGCCCTGCGGCCTGCTGAATGGTTCCTTGAATGTGGCGGTGTCGATAATCCGCTCATAATTGAATATTACGATATCGGCATATGCCCCTTTACGGATAACGCCCCGGTCGGTAAGTCCGAAGGTTGCTGCGGGCAGGGCGGTTGTCCTCCTTATAGCATCGGTCAGTTCCGTGAGGCCTTCTTGACGAACGTACTTGCCTATAAATCTCGCGAAGCTCCCGAATCCTCTGGGGTGGGGTTTGCCGGAACATGTGGGCCCCGAAAAGGACCGGACAGAACTGTCAGAGCCTATCATAAGGTACGGTAATGACAGGAACCTCCTGAGATTGTCTTCATTCATAGAGAAGAAAATTGCTCCGGTTCGCACTCTCTCATGAATCAGAAGTTCCAGAAGGGTATCAACGAGGTCCTTGCCGGCCTTTGACGCTATGTCATAAATATTTTCACCCTCCATCCACCTGTTTTCGGGCATTGAGACCGAGGATACATAAACGCTTTTCCAGTAATTATCGTCTTTCTGTCTAAGTTCAGACCTTATAAGCCCGGCTGTTTCAGGATTCTTGAGCCGTGCCAGTTCATCATCAACGCCTCCTTCGTATGCCCAGGAGGGCAGTACGGTGTCGAGGTCGGTGCTTGCTGCCGTGTATGGGTAGCGGTCACATGTAATGTCGACGCCCTCAAGCCTTGCAGTCTCGATCAGATGCAGGGCCTCGTCTATCTTCCACCAGTTTTGCCGGCCCGCTGTCTTAAGATGCGAGATATGGACAGGCACCCCCGCGCCGCGTCCGATTTCGAGTACTTCCCTAATGGATTCGATCAGGGTATCGCCCTCGCTCCTCATGTGCGACGCATACAGGCCCCTGGTATCTTTCAGGGTGCAGGACAGATCCGTCAGTTCTGTTGTGTCTGAATAAATGCCTGGCGGGTAAATAAGTCCGGTCGAGAGTCCTCTTGCTCCTGCTGCTGCGGCATCAGACAACAGTCTTTTCATTTCAGCCATGGCAGGGACATCGGCAGCGGCACCCCTGTAGCCGATTACAGAGGACCTCAGATTCCCATGGCCGCAGAGAGTCGCAAAATTTATTGCTATGCCCTTTCTTGCAAGGAGAGCGAAATATTCCCCAAAGGCCGACCACCTTTCGGTGATTCCGAGTTCCTCCATGTCTGCTTCTCTGCGAGCTAATCCCTCGCCGTATAGCGGAGCGGCTGAAAGTCCGCAGTTTCCGTTTATTTCTGTTGTGACCCCCTGAGAAAGCTTCCCTTCGGCGCGACCGTCCGCCAGCATGGTGAACTCCGAGTGGGCATGGGTATCGATAAACCCCGGCGCGACGATTAATCCCCGCGCATCAATAGTCCTTTCGGCTTCCAATCTTTCGCTGCCGGCATAGACTATCCTGTCGTTGTGTATACCGACATTCATTTCGCGCGGCCCTGTGCCGCTGCCGTCGATTACCGTGCCGTTTTCAATCAGATAATGTATCATCTGTGGTTATATGAGCAGACTGAAAGAACCTCTCCGGTTCAGCCATGCTCTCGACAAAAAGCGGGATCATAAATGAGGCGATCAGTCCGGCGCTCGACATAAGGCCTCTCACTCCTGTCCCGCCGGACGGCGTGACTGCCCGCTGTTTAATCGCTTCACTGTATTTGTCATAAAGTTTCTTCTTCATAACAGGAAAACATTGAAGGGTGAGTGCTGTGACTGAAAAAAAATAATGCACCGGTATGCCGATAAGCTCCAGAGGCCGCAGCGTCTTTCTCAGAGATGCGATCATGGCCTCGATAGGCGTGAAGTGCGTCAAGATCTTAGCAGCGTATACCAGATCAAAGACCCTGAGCATGCGTAGGGAGGCGATTCTGAGTCCCTCGTCAGTGACGGTTACCGGCCCCAGATCTGCCACCACTTCTCCTGACTGATAAAACAGGTTGCTGATAAAAGTGAAACTCAGAAATAACATTATAGGGACAAAACCTCCCCTGACTTTCCTGAAAGGCATAAAAAAAAGGGCAGACACAATGCAAGCTGACGTGACGAGATGAAAAGGGACGCTCTCCATAAGAAATACCAGGGCCGCTAAACAGGAATAAAGCAAGAGATGAATGCCCGGATACAAGGGTCTACCTGAAGGAGCGAGTATATTTTATTTTACTTGCCTTATATGTTTCGGCATCCGGGCCACTTGTATTATAGTTTATTTTTTGCCGCGGGTCTCCGTAGACAAGCCGCTCTTGCGGCGGCTCGGTCGCAAAATAAGCATTTATCCCATCGACAAGGGATGCGGCAATCTTTTGCCTGTAGGTTTCATCAGCCAACATCTTTTCCTCTTCAGGATTGCTTATAAAAGATACCTCTGCAAGGGCCGAGGGCATCTGGGCGTCCACGAGGACGTAAAACAAGGCCTGCTTGACCCCGAGATCTGCAACTTTGGGGTGTTTGCGGGTTATTGAAGACACGAGAGAACGCTGGATATTTCCTGCAAGATTGAGAGAGCCGTCACGCTTTCTGTCGCGTTCAAGAGACGCGAGGATGACGCCCAATTCACCCTGCACCTGCTTCATTCTCTTGACCGAGATGGCGTTTTCACGCGCCGCAACCCTTAAAGCTTCTTCGTCATTGGTCCAGTTGAGCAGATAAGTCTCGATGCCTCTGGCTTTTTTGTTTGGGCTGGCGTTGGCATGGACCGATAGGAAAAAATCCGCGCCGATTTTGTTTGCGATCTGCGCGCGCTCAGGA
>JADFXI010000176.1 GCA_015233655.1 Nitrospirota bacterium
ATTATCTTAAAAGCAGGGATTTGATAGCGTTGATTTCAGCCCTTGACCCGTCGGCAGAGCTGCCGCATCCGTTCAACAGCCCTTTCCAGCCAAGGCCTCCTTTTTCCAATTCGTGGCTGTTTTACAAGGCCTCCGATACCGAAGCGGAACGCATCACAGCGCCCATTGTTTCAGACCTTGAAAGCTATAGCCGCGAAATGAACTCTGTAGTGGACGGGCTTGAGGTTGAAACAGCCCGGCTTTATTCCGCGAAAGGGCGGGAATATTCCGATACTGTGTTGATCGCGCGCGAACTGACAAGGGCGCTTAAGGTGACAGCGCTAAGGGCAGAGCACCGGTCTTTGACTCTCACGGCCCTCGTAGCGCAGAGAAAAAGACCCTGGTACCGGCTTGAGTCGCGAGAGACTGAGAGGCTGCTGCTGCAAGCCGCCGCTGTGCGCATGCAAGCATTGAAGCTGGTCCGTCAGCAGGAGGATATCTACCGCTACCCGGTCAGCCTTATTGCCCGGCAAAGAAAGGACTTCACCTCCTATCACTTCGGTTATCTCTATCCGGCAAGCAATATTTTTTTCTGGCGCCGCGAGGAAGAGCAGGTGCGCCACAGGCGGTTCGATGCATTTTACATGAACATATGGAATTTCTGGAGAATCAGCGGCGTTGGGAGCTTGCATCCATAGAAGACAAAAGGGGGGAAACCTGTCCCGAAGTCTTCATCGGAGGCGGCTTATCGGAGGCGGCTTATTGGAACATGATGCTTTCAACCCGAAAAGCACACTCCCGTACAGTCTAAAAAAGAATAAGTTTGGGTAGGTCGGTTATCTCGATCCCGAGAACCATCGCATTTATAACGCCGAAATCATGTTAGGTTTATAAGTCTGATAAATGTGCTGCGATTGGGAAAACTTATTCCTAAAATCTGCGCTGTTAAAAATCTTCAAAATGGTGTAAGTTAGTAGCGTAAGATGATGGACGATAAACAGTTGGTTATAACATTTTTCAAGACAAAGAATATTGAGGCTCGACACTTTCCAAAGGAAGTTGTAGGGGAGAAAGCCGATTTTGAATTATATGTAGAGAATCATCTTTTTGGATATTGCGAACTGAAATCAATAGCCGACTTTAAAATTTATGGAGAACATTACAGCGCTGCATATAATACGATTCAAGCAATAACTCACAGAGCAGCTAACCAACTCAAATCAGTCAACCCTGATCATGCCAAGCCCAACATTGTTTTTTTTATTAACCACGATCATGAAAGAGGCTGGAAGGACTTGTGGTTTGTTTTAACCGGTCAGGAAATGCCGCAAACGCAAGCAACTTCACCAATTGACTTGGGACATTTGAAGAGACTCTTAAAGCAAGGAGATTCCGAAATAATCGACTATTTCATTTGGGCAGATACATTTGGAAAAATAATTTCATTTTCCGTTAACGCAACGTCTCCTTTTAACGCTGAATTAAGGGAAACAGTAAGCTCTAAGGCATACGAGGAAATTAGTATCGACAAATCCACAAGCGGGTAATCTTAAAGACTTACACGTCCGATATTGCGGCAGTACCACCGACGCATTTGTATATCACAGGTACGGAATTCCGATTATTAATTGCCTTTAGTGGTCACTTTTAACTTGTTGCATAAGTTCTCTGTAATCTTTTAAAACAGGAAATTCGTGCTGAGAAGTGTCTGTCTTCTTTGAGTTGGCGCCTGCCTTAAGGAACAGATGTTTTATTCCGAAGGCCTTCGCTGTTCTCAGGACTTCGGCTGTATCATCAATAAAAAGGGTCCGTTCCCTGTCGAACTTGATAATCTTCTCGACCTTCTCCCAGAATTCGATCATCTCCTTGGGATAGCCCATCTCGAATGATGTTATGCAGCGGTCGAAGTATACGCCTATCTCGGTCTTTTTTAGTTTAATGTCCAGCACTTTATAGTGTGCATTGGTCAGCATGAAGACCCTTTTCTTCTGACGTTTCATCGCTTTCAGGAAATCTTCAACGTGGGGATGCACTTCGATAAGGTGCTTTATCTGCTCTTTAAGCGCAGGGATGTCCAAATGCAGTTCCCTCGACCAGAAATCGATGTCAGTCCAGTTAAGAGTGCCTTCATGGGTCTTGTAGAGGGAGAGTAATATTTCCTTGGCCCTCCCAAAAGTGACGCCGTGTTTCTCAGCGTACTTTTGAGGCACAAGGTGCTCCCAGAAATAATCATCGAAATACTTATCAAGAAGTGTCCCGTCCATATCCAACAGGACACAATCGATATGTTTCAGCGATATCATTCCTCCGAGCTATACCAGGAATGGTCTATATAGTCCTGCGTCCTCTTCCGAATCAACTCAAGAATACCGCTGAGTTCCTCGAAGATCTGATCAAAAAGCTCTTCATCATCCAGGTCATTGGCCTCAATATCATAAACGTAATTGATCTCGTATTCTTTGGAAGACTGCTCACTCGGGAAGATTTCTTTTGCAAAGAGCACCGGCTGCGTATCAGGGTATTCTTCCTCCACCTCAGCGAGCAGCGCCTCTATATTAGGGTAGTCTTCCATAATAGGCAGTTTTATCGAGAATTCAAGTTCCAGCGAGGTCTCGGCATCCATGGAGCTTCCTTCGCTGTTATCATCATAAAGCGTCATGCCCGTCTGAAACGCGTCGTAAGTAAAAGATACCGTAGCCATAAGCGCATACGGCGGGTCCGTTTGCGGCAGCGCAAGAGAGAACCTGCTCTCCCTGTCAAGCGAAAATTGCTCGATAAAAACCTGCATATTTAATATTTCAAGATAGTTTTTTGCGGATTCAGCGATCTTCATTTGTACTTCTTCAAAACGTGTCATAGTCCCCTCCAAAAGTCGTTGCTCCGCGTATCAGCAGCACGAAACACATATGAATAAAGAGATACGGCGCTTGACGCACAATATCTAAAATTATAACATGAATGTGATTATTAAAACGAATGCCTGCTGAACAAAACAGGCAACAAGGGAAAGGCGAATGGCAAAAGGCATTTTCATAACAGGAACGGATACGGGGGTCGGCAAAACTATTATTGCCGCAGGAATAATACGCGCGCTTAAGAAAAAAGGCATAAGCATCGGCGCGATGAAGCCGATCGAGACCGGGTGCACTCCCCTTCCCGCTGATGGGATGTTTCTCAGGGAAATTGCCGGAATGGACGAACCTGTCGAGCTTGTAACACCCGTCTGTTTTAAACACCCTCTTGCGCCTCTCGTGGCATCTGAAATGGAGGGCAGACTTGTAGATATGGACAGCATTATGAATGCTTATTCGGCACTAGCGGCAAAATATGAATTCCTGGTAGTAGAGGGTGCCGGGGGCCTCATGGTGCCGATTATGAAGACAACAGACTCTACATTTTATATGGCCGATTTAATCAAGTCATTAAACCTTCCGGCAATAGTGGTAGCCGGAGCCGGCCTCGGCACCATTAACCACTCTCTTTTGACAGTGTTACAAGCACTCAGAGAAGGGATAGATATGCGTGGTGTAATCCTGAATTGCAATCAGCCTACCGCCGACACACTCGCTGAACAGACTAATCCTGCGGTCCTGAAACAGTTGTGCCCAGTGCCTATCCTGGGGATAGTGCCGTATATCTCCGGCCCACTGTCCGCTGCCGTAGGTTCCGTCGCAGACTCGCTGAACGATAAAACCCTAAGCCTCATGTTGACATAAAGTCTTTTTTTTTGTTACGTTCAACAGCCTATGAAATTAGATGATTTGAACTGGATTTTCAAAGACAAGAGGGCCATCGCGGCCCTTAATATTTCTATTATTATCCTCCTGGCTGTTGCAGTCATGTTTTTGACGAGAGATATTGTGTCGATAGCTTTTCTGTCAAAGGCAAAACCGTCAACAATTGAGAAAAAGCTGCGTCCCGTCATAAGACACAATTTTCAGGACTATGCCGTAATACTGAAAAACAATCCCTTCGGCTTCCAGGGTGGAGAGCTTACCAACCTAACTTCCGCGGCCGTCACTTCAGCTCCCACGATATCCCCTACTGATGTAGTGTTGATTGGAACTATCGCGGCACGGAGCGATCTTAGCTATGCGATCATTGCCGACAAGACCGGCCAGCAAGACGTTTATAAGGTCGGGGATGGCGTTCTCGGGTTCGGTAAACTCGTCAAAGTCGAAAAAAACAAGGTCGTCATTAATTCGAACGGCAGTGACGTCGACATACCTCTGGCTGACATCGGCTTTACCGAAGACACCAAAGCTGGGAGTACCGGTCAGGCCGGCGCACTTGGAAAGAAAACCGGCGATACATCGTATCTTATAGACAGGGCCAGGGTGCAGCAGGCTATAGACAAGCCGGAGCAGATAATGACCGATGCGAGGTTTCTTCCAAATGTATTGGATGGAAAGCAGCAGGGTTTTGTCCTCAGGGAGGTAAAGCCCGGCGGCATTTACAACAATCTCGGCCTCCAGAGCGGCGATGTGCTTTTACGAATCAATGAAATTAACATGTCCAGCCCTGAATCAGCTCTTCAGGCTTTCTCTGCGCTCAGGGGCATCGACAAAGTACAACTGGATATAATAAGAAACGGCGCAAAGATGACCATGTCATATCAGATCAAGTAGGGAATAATGGAGTCTCGTGTTGACGAGAGTCGCGGCTTTTACATATACTTACGGGGATGA
>JADFXI010000177.1:0-4113 GCA_015233655.1 Nitrospirota bacterium
TAATCCGGACGTTTTTGCAAAGGGACAAGGTCACAACGAGAGAGACACAAAGATACATAATGAGATATTTAAAGAGGAGAGGGAACTCTATTTTGGAAAAAGCAAAATCTATGAAACAGCCGGAATTTCTTTCAGTTCATCGCACATAATCAGCAATTTTCTTGAAATCTATCCCGAGGAGACGAGACAGTATCTGACCCAATTTTCCGGGAGGCACAGCTTCAACTCCATAGTGGAAAGCATGGACAGACTGAAGGATTTAAACATCCTTCTCATTGGTGACGGGATTATCGACGAGTATCATTATTGCAGCGATCTTGGAAAATCCGCCAAGGCATCCCTTGTTGTGAGCAAATATCTGACTCATGAGGTTTTCGCCGGCGGGGCCTTCGCAATCGCGAACCATCTGGCAGGCATTTGTAACAGAGTGACATTGGTGACGCTGCTCGGGTCAAGCGATTCAAGGGCTGATTTTATCCTCAAGAGTCTGAAGAAAAATGTGCATACGAAGTTTTTTTACAGGGATGACGGCCCTACTATTGTTAAAAAGCGTTATATAAATCAGTACCTCAATCAGAAGTTATTCGAGGTGAACTATCTGAATAACAGCTACATCGAGGGGCAATGCGAAGCGGACATAAAGCGTTCATTGAAAAACGAAATCGGCGACTATGATCTTGTGCTCGTATCTGACTTCGGTCATGGTTTCATTACAGGACAAATCAAGAGGCTTATAGAGAAGCATGCCAAAAAATACGCTGTAAACACGCAGACCAATGCAGCCAATGCCGGGTACAATATGATTACCCAGTATAATACCCCTTACTTTGTCTGTCTAGATGAACCTGAAATGAGACTGGCCGCCCAGGAACGCTACGGGGACATCGAGGAGATATCTACAAGAATCAAGAAGGACCTTAATGCAGATTGCCTGATAGTGACATTGGGAAAGAAGGGCTCCCTGGGCATAGATATGGAAGGGAATGTCAACAGGACGCCCATATTCTCTACCAAGGTCATCGATACCATCGGCGCAGGAGATGCTTTTTTTGCCTTTACGGCCCCATGTTTTGCGCGGAACCTGCCGCTCGACATGGTTTCGTTTATCGGTAATGCGGTTGGAGCGCTGGCTGTGCAGATTGTGGGTAACAAAAAGCCTGTCGAAAAGTATGAACTCCTTGAGTTTGTTCATGCGATTTTAAAATAGCGAGGTTGACTATGCGTGCTGCTGCGGAAAGATATTATGACGATCTTTTTGACGTTGTCAGAGATATCCGTGTTACGGACCACAAAGGGGCGAAGTTGTCTTTTCCTGACGGAGTCGTGGAAGCGGTGGATTTAATAATGGAGCAGGCTACAGGTGGAAATAAAGTCATGTTCATTGGCAACGGAGGCAGTGCAGCCATATCGAGCCACATGGCAATCGATTTCTGGAAGAACGGCGGGATAAAAGCGATGTCTTTCAACGATGGCGCCATGCTGACCTGTCTCGGCAATGATTATGGATATAGTTATGTATTCGAGAAGCCTGTCGGGATGTTTTCAGAGCCAGGTGATGTGCTCGTAGCCATCAGCAGTTCCGGAAAGTCTGAAAATATATTGCGCGGTGCGAGAATGGCCGAGTCAAAGGGATGCAGGGTCATTACGCTGTCGGGTTTTGAAGAAGATAATCCCCTGTCCTCTCTCGGTGAAATCAACTTTTATGTCCCGTCAAAACTTTACGGGCCGGTAGAGGTGATTCATCATTCGATCTGTCATTGCATTATGGACGGTTTGTTGAAGGTAAAAAATGGACAAGTACAGGATCGATAGCCACAAGCTTCTTTACCATGCTCCGAGGGTGGCCCAATGGCTGCGCGGAGAGCAGGTATATCCCATATATATGGAGATAAGCCCTTCCGGCGCCTGCAATCATAGATGCACATTTTGCGCTTTGGACTTTATGCATTACCAAAAAAGGTTTCTTGATGCCTCGGTGCTCTGTGAACGACTGGAAGAGATGGGAAAGTGCGGACTTAAGAGTGTGATGTATGGAGGAGAGGGAGAACCCCTTATGCACGGGCAGATAGACAAGATCATCGGGCATACAAAGCAGTGCGGTATTGATGTGGCCCTGACGACCAATGCAGCACTGCTTTCTGAAGAGCTGGCTGAGCAGATACTGGGTAATATGGAATGGATAAAAGTCAGCATAGCAGCGGCAAGCCGGGAGACTTACGCCAAGATTCACCGTACCAAGCCTGAGGACTTCGACAGCGTTATCGATAATCTTGAGAAGGCTTCACGGATAAAGAGACGGCGGAACTTGTCCTGTACGCTGGGTATGCAGATGTTATTGCTTCCTGAAAACAAACATGAAGCGGTGCTCCTGGCCAAAACAGCAAAAGAAATAGGAATGGACTATCTCGTAATAAAACCATATTCACAGCATCCGTCGAGCAGAACTGAAAAGTACAAAGACATTAAATATAACGAGTACTTTTACCTGGAGGAAGAACTGGCGCAATTCAACAGTGCTGAATTCAATGTAATTTTCAGGCTGCGTACCATGTTGAAGTGGGATGAGGGAGCAAAAAATTACTCTCATTGCCTGGCTTTGCCGTTCTGGTCTTATGTTGATTCAGCCGCCAATGTATGGGGCTGCAGCGCATGGCTCGGAGATGACAGATTCCTCTGCGGTAATATTTACACCGAGACCTTTAAAGAAATATGGGAGGGAGACAAGAGACGGCAGTCACTGAGATGGGTCGAGAAGGAACTTGATTCCGGCCAGTGCCGGCTCAATTGCCGCATGGATGAAATCAACCGGTATTTATGGGAATTGAAGAATCCGCCGGCACACGTTAACTTTATATGACAAGACCGACAATCGAACATTTCATGCATATGGAGAAAATACCCCATGAGGTACTGCTGGGCCTTTTCCGCACAATGCTGTTCATACGGCGTTTTGAAGAAAAGATTGTCGCAGTTTACGGCATGCAGGACATGAAAACGCCGGTCCACCTGTATATCGGCGAAGAGGCGATAGCCTCTGCTGTCTGCGCCCATCTGAAGAGTGATGATTATGTGTTCACTACCCACAGAAGCCATGGACACTGTCTTGCCAAGGGCGTTGCCCCAGGCGTGCTCCTGGCGGAATTCTATGGGAAAAAGACAGGATGCTGCAAGGGAAAGGGTGGATCGATGCACCCCGCATTTCCCAAGCAGGGCATCCTCGGAACCACCGCAATTGTGGGCGGAGGCATTCCTCTGGCTACTGGTACAGCCCTGGCTTCTGTTATGAAAAGAGACGGCAAAGTTACTGCGGTTTTCTTCGGAGACGGGGCCTCTGAAGAGGGGACATTCCATGAATGCATGAATTTTGCCGCTTTGAAAAGATTGCCGGTGATATTTGTTTGCGAGAATAATTTTTATGCTACGAACTCTCCCTTAACTGCCAGGCAGCCCCATGATAATATTTCCGCCAGGGCAGAGGGATATGGAATACCCGGGATGCGTGTCGACGGCAATAATGTCCTCGAAGTATACTTCGCAGCGGAAGAGGCTGTCCTGAGGGCGAGGAGAGGAGAGGGCCCGACTCTCGTTGAGTGTGCTACATACCGATGGAAAGGTCATGTAGGGCCTGACTGCGATTACGAAAAGGGGTGCCGTCCGCTGCGAGAACTGGAAGACTGGATGGAGAGATGCCCTGTGGAACTTTATAAGGAATATCTCATGAGACGTCAGGTAATTACAGACAAGCATGTGCGGGAGATGGAAGTTGCCATTGAGAGTGTTCTTGAGGAAGCCATAAAATTCGCACGAGGAAGCTCTTTCCCTGCAGCTGAAGAACTTTTAAGCGATCTCTATTATGAGAGGGAAGAATAATGCCGTGGACAAAAGTATATATAGATAAGGCTGATTACGAAGATACCCTTGCCATTGGGAATATCCATTCAGACCGCTTGACCTAAAGTTTTCCCAATGTTCCTTCAGGAACTCATATGATGCGTCATCATCAATATCTTTGAAAACATGCTTATTCAGGAGCAGTCTTTTCTGCCTGTCAGTAAAGTTCTCGCCGATAGTTCTGAATATGAGAGAATTATTAAGGCTCCTTTTGAAATATTC
>JADFXI010000177.1:4176-4625 GCA_015233655.1 Nitrospirota bacterium
TATTGTTTTGCAAATCGTAGAACCTGGACATTTCAAAATATAAATGATATCCTAAAAAGGCCTCGTCACTACCCTCGCCCGTCAAAATGACCTTTATTCCGTTTTCTTTTACGAGTTTTGAAAGAAGATATGTAGGGACGCAAGCCGAATCATTGAGCGGTTCGTCCAGATAATAAGTAACCATTTCAAATGCATTGAGAAAATCTTCCCGAGAGACAGTTCGCGTATGATGGATGGAGTGGATATGTTCCGCTGCCTGCTGCGCATATGCAAGTTCATCATATTGTTTATAAGCATTGTATCCGATCGAAAATGTATGTATAGGGCTGCTCCTCTGCCGGCTGTACATGGCGCTTATCAGTGATGAATCTATGCCTCCCGACAACAGGCTGCCGACTTCGACATCGGAGACCAGCCTTGCATTGACACTGTCATCCAGAACCGCCTCT
>JADFXI010000178.1 GCA_015233655.1 Nitrospirota bacterium
AAAGGAGAGCTAATGAATGTTTCGAGCATTATCGTAAAGACCTTACCTGTTCACATGGATGATGTTGCGGCGAAAATCAATTCAGTCGAGGGCTGCGAGGTCCATTTCAGCGATGAAACAGGAAGGCTCGTTGCCACTATAGAGGGCAAAACCATCGGCGAAGAGATGAACACTCTGAAGTCCATCCAGAATATCCCCCATGTGCTATGCGCCAGCCTCATGTATTCATACAGCGAAGACGAACTCACAGACGTAATGGAACATATCAGGGAAGTGAAAGATGCTGTGCCCGACCCTTTAAAGTCTTGATGCTTCCGGACTAACGGCTCTGACATGCTCAGAGCCAGAATTCCGGATACCTTCTGGTCTTGGGAATATTATTTACCATAAGAGCTATCAGGAGCATTACAACAGCTCCTGCGCCTGCCGGAAGGACTGCGTATAGATATCCGAGTTTGTGAACGCTCTCGCCCCCAATAACTGCGATCAGGGCTGTCGCACCACCCGGGGGATGCACGGTTTTAGTGGCATGCATAACAGCTATTGCCGTTGAAACGGCGAGAGGGGCGGCAAGCCAGATATGACCGCTGCACAACTGATATGCTCCGACACCGATGACGGCCGAAAAAACATGTCCGCCGATAAGATTGCGCGGTTGTGCAAGAGGACTCTTTATGGCGCCGTAGATCAGCACTGCAGAGGCCCCGAACGATCCTATTATCATGGTAAACCCGGTCCCCTCGAGCAGCTTGTAACTGAGCAGGGCAACTGCCGCTATACCGATAAAAGCGCCTATCCAGGACCATATTATTTCGGAGAGACCGACTGCAGGCGGGCTTTTTGTCAAACCCTTCATCTTGTTAAAATATTCCTTTAGCATTATGAAGCTGCCCTACCGCGTCAGGCCCTGAGCCTGATAGTCGAGGCCCGTACAATATCGGCCCTCGAAACAATGCCGACTAGCCTGCCATGACTGTCAGTCACAGGAACTCTGTTTATCTTACGGGCCGAGAAAATTCCGGCTATGTCTGCTGCCGTTGTTCCTTCATCAACTGTTATGGCCGGGGCCTTCATCAGGTCCTCGGCCTTCTTCCCGCTGATCGCCACTGTTACACATCCGCCGCATTTGATACACTCTGCGATAACAGACATGAAATTCATATTCTCCTTTGCCCCCATACTAGCAAGAAAGTCTTTCCCAGAAATAACTCCGGCTAGTGCTCCATTATCTTCAAGAACAGGAACACCCGAAATTCCCCTTGAACCCATAATCTCTGCAACTTCCATTAACGGAGTGGTCCTTCTGACAGTAACAACTTCCCTTGTCATAATGTCCCGGGCCTTGACGGACTTCATGATTCTGTCGTGAGCATGACGGTAAGTCAACTTGTAAAGCTCTTTCAGGTCAGCCGGAGTTATGTCCAGATAACCGCTGATGTCCTTCATCGCCTCAAGAATGTCATCATCAGATATTTCGATCTCAAGAGAAGGGTCTTTTTTGTCCGGGTTGTCTTCCATTAATATCACCTCTGTCATAATATAACAGTAACGGCCCTTTCAGGCTGTATGATTTATATCATATAGAGTGCAGGGGCTAAAGGTCTATTGACAATACTAAAATGCGGCGCTTAAACTTATAGGTCATGGAAAGAATCTTAAGAGGACATTTGATTGAAGCAGTAGGCCGCGTTCTTGCTGAGCCGATGGTTACCATTGAGATAACACCCCCTAAAGATGAGGGACATGGAGACCTGTCCACACCTGTCGCAATGAGTCTGACAAAGCTTTTGAAAAAGCCGCCCCGCAAGATCGCGGAAGATATTGTCAGCGCTATAGGGCCTTCGGGCACATTCGGAAAGATCGATATAGCGGGCCCTGGTTTTATCAATTTCACATTCTCGCATTCGTTCCTTTGCAAGGAACTGCATGGACTTATTTCTTCTGGAGAGTCCTTCCTTACCGAAAATATCGGTAGGGGCAGGAGCATACAGATAGAATTCGTAAGCGCCAACCCTACCGGACCTATGCATCTGGGCCACGGCAGAGGGGCCGCGCTCGGAGCCGCATTGTCCAATCTGCTGAGCGAAGCAGGATACAGGGTGGAAAAGGAGTTCTACATTAACGATGCAGGACGTCAGGTAAGACTGCTCGGCATTTCCGTTTTTGCCAAATACCAGACTTTGTGCGGGGTGGAGTACCCTTTTCCCGAAGATGGATACCGGGGCGACTATATAGAAGACATCTCCAGGGAGATAAAAGAAAAACATGGAGATGCATTCGCGGGAAAGGACTTCGACGAGGCTTCAGTGCCCTTCGTCGATTTTTCCTATCTTAAAATGCTCGGGCTTCTCAAAAAAGACCTTGAGGACTTCGGCGTGTTTTTTGACACCTGGCAAAGTGAACGCGAATTGTACGCAAATGGAGAAGTGGCCCAAGCCATCAATGACCTCCGGGAACGTGGGTACATATTCGAAGAGGACGGCGCCACATGGTTCAGGTCGACTGCATTCGGAGATGATAAAGACCGGGTAATAATCAAGAAAGATGGGGAATTCACTTATTTTGCTCCTGACATAGCTTATCACCGGAAAAAAGTTGCGAGGGGTTTCGATGAGCTTATAGACATCTGGGGCGCCGACCACCACGGTTATGTGGGACGCATGCAGGCCGTTATTCAGGCGCTCGGTTGCCCTAAAGACAGCCTGCGGGTACTGCTCGTCCAGATGGTTTCTCTCTTAAAAGGCGGACAGCCGGTGCAAATGTCAAAACGCGCCGGAGAATTCATCACCCTGCGCGAGGTCATGGATGATATCGGTGCAGACACAACCAAGTTCCTGTTCCTGACGCGCCGTTCAGACAGCCATCTTGAAGTCGACATCGAGGTCGCTAAAGCCCAGTCCGCGGAAAATCCTGTTTATTACGTCCAGTATGCCCATGCCAGGATAAACAGCATATTCGAAAAAGCGAAGCAGGAAGAAGAAGCCGCAGGCCTACCTGCGGGAAACCTGGAGCAATCGCTGACCGCGTTCAACGGAGACTGCTTTAATGACGAAGAGATGCGCCTCGTTAAGAAGCTGCTGCTTTATCCAATGATGTTTAAGAACGCTGCCCTTGCCCACGAACCGCATCGGATTACATTCTACCTTCAGGAACTGGCTGGAATGTTTCATACGTACTACCATAAATACAAAGTAGTTACGCAGGAACTCGAACTCACCAGGTCACGTCTTGCCCTCTGCCGGGCGGTCCAAATAGTACTCCGCCATGGATTGAAGATCCTCGGCGTCAAGGCGCCGGACCGCATGTAGGTCCGGCTGATATTAAGGCCCGCCTTCAGACACAATTATACTTTTCTTACACTTCTACTGAACATTAAAACTGACGCACTTGTGGTCTAATTCAGTCCAACTGGGATTATATATATATTCGCAGAATGAATAAGCGCCTGTGTCGGCAAGGGACGGTATCAATCTCATAATGCCGTTATTGCTCATCGACTGCCCGGCTGAAAGCGTCAGCGGCACGTAAATAGTGTCCACCCATGAGCCTTTCGGCGTATATACGCTCGCCCATAAATAGCCCGTAATTGTTGAACTGGAGTTATTTGTAATAGAAGACACGATAGGACCAAAGATAGAGCCGCGAGACACATTGCTGTTTGAAGGCGCAGTTAGAGTGTGCGTGAGCGCAGTTGTAATCGTTCCTGATTGAGTAATGGTAAAAGTCTGCCCTCCGATTGTTATCGTTCCCGTCCTGGAAGCTCCGGTCGCATTAGAATACACCGAGTAATTAACTGTGCCGCTGCCTGTTCCGCTGCTGCCGGAGCTTATTGTCAGCCATGAATCACTGGCCGTTGCCGTCCACGCGCAGCTGCTTGAGGATGCGGTTACGCTTATGCTGCCGGAACCTCCCGAGGCCGCCACAGTCTGACTTGCCGGTGATATGGTGTAAGTGCACGTAACTGTACTGGAATATCTATAATTCGCAACAACGGACTTTGAACTGTTAATAGTACTTGCATTGTCAGCGGAATTAGAAGCAGTGTCAGAAACTCCTAACGTATAACCGCTGTAGCTCGCCGACGGCGACGAGAAATAGGTGACTATGGTATTTCCGAGGTAACTCATAATAGTTCCGTATCTCTGGTCTGAAGTATAATAGCCGCACGAATAAGGAAACAGGCCGCTGCAACCCGTTGTCCGGTCGTGACTGGCGCCCATGTTGTGCCCTGTTTCGTGTGCCAGGGTTATTTCATCGCAATAGTAACCTCCGCTGGTTGCGTCCCTGACCTCAACTACAGAGTATCCAAAATACGGATCGCACGAACTTGTAAGGCTGGTCATCGTCCACGCAAGACCGCAATATGCTCCGGTCCCGTCATAAGCCCTCAGCAGAGATACCAGGTCGGCATTGTAGGAATCCCGTAAGCTTTTGACAGTCTGCGGAGGCGATGGATAATTCGCACTGCTGCAGGACCCGGTCGTTCCCGAAATATATTCCAAAGCGGTGCTGATGTCGACGCTCTCCGCTGCGCCGGATTCACTCAGCAATTGTGTCCCTACCAAATTCAACTGCAGGGTGATCCCGTTATTTGTGTATGCGGTATTTGCCAGATCCACA
>JADFXI010000179.1 GCA_015233655.1 Nitrospirota bacterium
ACTCCGGGGCAGAATTTATATTAAATGATAGCACATAACAGACATAGGACGATGTGACGACCATCACGACAATGTCGACAGCCGGTTATCAGTCCATGAAGTGGCAGCCATTTTTTTCCGTATCGATCTCGGAGTTGCAGAAAGAAGATTAAATTTATCACGATTGTGACGCACGACACAGACGCTCCTCTTAGAACGGTGTATTATAGGATTCAAGGGGGGGGATAAACGAAAATGGAACGGACAATAATTTTCAGGGTATGGGACATAAAAAGCCGGCGTATGCTGGATCTCCCGGCCGGTAACATCAATTTCGCAGAATGGTGGAAGGAGCATTGTGCCAGGAATCCTCAAATAGAAAATGAGATTATCTATATGCAGTTTACCGGTGTTTATGACCGTTCCCGCAGAGAGATTTTTGAAGGGGATATTATCGACTATCACTCCCCTGCCGGCACACATGAGAGGGCCGTGGTTCATTATATCACCCGATACGCCTGCTTCGGGGTGCGGGAAGATATCCCTCTGCGCAATATACCTCACTTTGAGGTTATCGGCAATATATTTGAGAATCCCGAGGATGCGCCGGATGAATGCATTCCCATAGGAATCGGGACGGATAACTTATTCAAGAGGGGCTCTGAGGAGATAAAGAATCGAGGTAGTCGTAAATAGTAAGGAGAGATCATGTGGGTCGAAAGTCTGCCTATTAGATGTCATATATGTTCGAACCCATCAACAATATAGCAGTGTCCTGTTCTTAATACAACCTAATCTGCGCGCCATTTTTCTGCTATAATCTGACAAGAACTTTTTACGTGTCATCATAGGAATTGACCGGTCGGGTGGCCTGATCTGTCTTCTAAGGAGGACTGTCTGATGGGTGATACAAAGAAAGTTGTTTTGGTTATTGCGGATATCAGCGGCTATACGAGGTTTATGGTTACAAACAAGCTCGAGGTATTGCACAGCCAGGTAGTCATTTCAGAATTGATTAAGACCATTATAGACTTGGTTGAAATCCCCCTCGAAATATCCAAACTGGAAGGGGACGCAGTATTCCTTTATTCCGTCAAGGATGATTCTAAAGCCGCATGGGATGATACCAGAAAGGCCATAGGCAGCAAACTGATTAAATTTTTTGATGCCTTCTCAAGCAGGATTTCAGAGTTTAGAGGGACAAACCTTTGCGTATGTAAAGCATGCAGAAATGTAACTCTACTGAAACTCAAGGTAGTAGTTCACAGCGGTGACGCTCTTTTTTATAGCATCAACAAATTCCAGGAGTTATCCGGGGTCGATGTCATAGTTGTCCACCGGCTCCTGAAAAATTGCGTGCAATCAGACGAATATATCCTTATGACTGAACAGGCATATAGGGACATTGAATTCTCTGAAAAGATACCGGTGCGTGATGGCGTGGAAGAATATGATGAAATTGGCAAGATAAAAACTTACACGTATCTTTTGTCTGCCTCCGAGGCGAATATTTCGGACTCCAAAAAACAATTTTCCATATTTAGTAAGGTTGCACATGAAATTGCAAAAGAATATAAGACAGCTCTAATAGGACTGGGATTAATAGCCGGTCCTAAACTGAATAATCTGCGTCCTGAATGATTACCTTTACTGCCTCTTTGCTTGTTGCGTAATGATATAGTTGTGAATGTCCAGGGCGTTGGTCTTTCCGGCGATGCCATTTGCCAGATCTTTTTCCTGGGCTGCGATCTTAGTTTGGTCCACGTTTGTCTGAGTCCGTATTTGCTGCCAGAGCGAGGTAAATTCAGGCAGCACGGCTGCTCCGGTAACTGCCACATTGTTTTTCTCGCTGGTTTTCGTATTCAAAATATTATTGGCGGTGGTAGCATAAGTCTTAGCGGCACTCAGACCCTGGTCTTTGTATGTAGCACCAGCCTCTTTTATGAGCGCATTGCCTGTTGCTGCATTTCCGCCCCCCGCAAGTTTATTATAATCACCGAGCATGTTGACAAAAAAAGCGGAATCCTTCTTTTGAAACGCCTCCTGCCCCATCTTAACGAATGATTGCATGGTTACACTGTCGGCCCCGGCGGCCAAACTTGCTACATTTTGCTTGAAACCGGTGATAGCGGCTTCATTGCCAGTCTTCTTCACACTTGCATACAATTCATTCAACCCCTTACCCATTGTGGATAACTGTGCGACTGTGGCTTTGGCATTGGCGCTTTGCGATATGAGATTTGTCTGGCTTAGGGGCTTAAGTATGTTTTGGGACAGATCAGGCTGGGTTTCAGTATTCTGGCCGAAAAGGGTATTTAAGAGCGTGGACGATAATTGTGAAATATTCATTTCAGTCCTCCTAATCGTCTATGCTCAAGCTGCAAAGAGTGTATGTAGCTCACTTTTCAACCTGTTGAGCGGCAGCCTCTTTTGCCAGCAATCTCTGGGCCTGTCTATCGCCATTCATCGCTTCCTTGACGCTTTCCGCGTGGCTCTCTGTCGCTTCGTCCAACGCCGCCTTTGCAATACTGCTGATCGTAACAGTGTCATTAATGGAAGTCTGCGAGTTTGATTTTGTCGTATTGGTATTCGTTTGTGTAGATTGGGGCGTAGGCTGAGTTTGGTAGAAGCCTGAGATACTGCTTATCATCTTGCACCTCCACACTCTTGTTCTAACCATTTATCTCTACTTAAATTAAAGCATATTTATCAGGAGAGTGCAACAATGGCTCACATGGCTAATATATTAGGGTTTCACAACCCGTATATTTTCAAGAGTTCCTCAGACAAACGCTTTGTATGTTTCATCAATGGCTATTTCAAATGTTCTTTCCTTCAGATACTTGAGCTTCTTCCTTATCACAACCTGCAATTCATCAACAACGTCCTCACTTGTTACAAGATCAAGTTCTACCATATCGAGAATACGTGATTCATTCCCTTCAAAGAATATCCCAGAAAGCAAAATGTTTGTATCCAGGAAAACCTTATGTCTCATTTACGCATCTTCACAAGCTCTTTCAGCATTCCGGCTTCCGTTATACCCTCTTTTTTCATAAGCCACCTTAAGAAAGTCCTGCTCTTTCTTGCATAAGACTTCTTGAGGGCTGACACAACAGCATCGGATGTATCAGAGAAAACACCGAGCTTTACTTCCTGATTAATGTTCCGGTAAATGTCCTCCGGAATCTCTGCCGTAATTTTAGGCATCTTGTGAGGTGGACCCCATTGGTTGGACAGTTTGATGGCTGATTTAAGGTGGAAGCCACCTGTCATCATGCCACCAGTTTTACTGGGTAGCCTGCTCGTGGCAGATTCCAGTATGCTTCATGTGGCGTTTTGTCGTCAAGGCTGGAATGGGGCCGCTCTTCATTGTACAGTCTGATCCACTTATCGATGCCACTTTTTGCTTCGCTGCCTGTTTCGAATGCGTTCAGATAAATGCACTCGTATTTCAGTGAGCGCCACAGTCTCTCGATCATTACGTTGTCCATCCACCTGCCCTTGCTGTCCATAGATATTTTTATGTCTGCAGCCTTCAGCACTTCCGTAAACTCAAGGCTCGTAAACTGGCTGCCCTGATCAGTATTGAATATTTGAGGCTTGCCGTATTTGGCCAATGCCTCTTGCAAAGCAGCTACACAGAACTCAGTATCAAGCAAGTTGCTGAGTCTCCAGCTGAGGACTTTCCGACTGTTCCAGTCCATTACCGCAACCAGATACAGAAAACCCTTTCTCATCGGTATATAAGTTATATCGGCGCACCAGACCTGGTTAGACGCCTGGATGTCTAATCCTTTGAGCAAATACGGATAGACCTTATGCTCGGGGTGTGGCTTGCTCGTGTTGGGCTTCTGGTAGAGCGCCGCAAGCCCCATTTTCTGCATCAGTCGATGCGCTCGCTTCCGGTTGACTTTGTACCCCTGCCGGCGTAGGTACCTGGCCATCTGCCGGGCTCCGAAATACGGCGTCTCCAGAAACTGCTCGTCTATCAACCGCATGAGCGTCAAGTTCAATTCGCTCTCCCCGAGTGCTTCGTAATACCATGAGGAGCGGCTGATCTCAAGCAAACTACATTGCCTTGTAATGCTGAGCCCCGGATGCTCCGGTTCAATCATACTTTTCCTCCGTTCGCGGCTCATCGACCGAAGGCTTTCGCCAAAAAATCCTTCTCCACCGTTAATTGCCCAATCTTGGCATGCAGCTCTTTGACCTCCGACTCATGCGCGGCATCATTGCGGTCCGCCTTGCCAGCAAATACATTCGTAAGCCCCTCGATAGCCTGTTTCTTCCACTCGCTTACCTGATTGGGATGGATGTTAAACCGTGCAGCGATCTCCGCTATGGTCGCCTCTTCCTTGAGCGCTTCACGCGCCACCTTCGCCTTGAACTCTGCTGCATACCGTTTCCTCTTCGTCTTGCTCATCTCTGTGACTCCTCCTTCGTTCGTCGTATATTTTACACCTTATACGACTGTCCGAAATCCGGGGGCCACCTCTCTCCTCCTCAAGCTATACAGGCGTAAGGATTCGATGCACTGAGCCAGGCAATTAGTGACAAACTGATCAATTAACTGGTTACTCTAATTTCCCGCCGCATCTCATGCAGAACTTAGCCCCTTCCTTA